>NZ_JBHTLT010000011.1:0-12634 GCF_042679045.1 Sporosarcina contaminans
AGAGAAATATTGGAAGGCTGGCAAGCCTTTTTTTATTAAAACTTGTGTTGCAACGTTATGTACTTTTCCTCTTCAAAACTCTGTACTTCTATTTTGCACTACACACCCCCTTCGTGGAAAAGTATCAACGCTACACGAAAGAGTGGAATCAGGTCGTCCGTATCCAATCAATCAAAGCGAAAACCTTTAAAGAAGCAGGTGAAGTACTCGGCACTTCCAGCTCAACAGTGATCCGGCGATTCAAGGAAGTGGCGAAAGAGCAGATGCCCCATGGAGTCCGATTACCAAAAGCCATTGCGATCGATGAATATAAAGGCGATACAGATGCGGGTACANACAGCTGTGAAAAAGGTATTGGGACGCCCTGTAAGGGATTCATAACAAAACGAAAGTGAAGAAGCGCAATGCTGTCAATACCGGGTTAAAATTCCCCAAAATCGCCGGACTAAAATTCCTCACTTTAACGATTCAGCAGCTGAAGGCAAAGGGAACACCCCAGCCTTCCTTTTCTCTTCCATGCGATATGAATCGCCTTTAATGCTAAAGGTTACGGAGTGATGTAGGAGACGATCTAAAATCGCTGTTGCTAAAACATCATCCCCAAATGTTTTTCCCCATTCCAAATAGGATTTATTTGAAGTAATGATCATAGCCCCTTTTTCATATCACTTAGAAACGATTTGTAAAAACAAATTGGCTGTGACTTCGTCAAAGTCGAAATATCCGATTTCATCTAAAATAATGATATCTGGCTTACATAAACGCTTCATTAAATAAGATAGGGTGCCTTTTTGTGAAGCTTTGTGACACTGCTCTCCTAACTCATCGGCCGTAATAAACAAAACGTTGTAGCCTTTGGCTAACGCTTCTAACCCAAACCCGATGGAGAGATGTGTCTTGCCCACCCCCGGTGGGCCTAGTATGATGCGGTTTTCTCCATTTGCGATAAAGCGGCAGGTACAAGTCTCTTTGACGCGCTGCTCACTAATACTAGGCTGAAAGCTAAAGTCGAATTCATGGATCGTTTTTGTATACGGAAATTTTGCCTTGCGAATTCGTTTTGCCAAAGCCTCTGATTCTCGATGTTCCCAATCCTGTTTTACCAGGGTGTCAAGAAAGTCAAAATATGATAAAGTATTGGCAGAGGCACTCTCGACTAGTTCATCTAGTAGCTGGGCTGTCTGCTGCCACCCGAGCGCTTTTAAGCGTTCTTCGAGTAATGATGAATGCATAATCTTATTCTCCTTCCTCGAGCGCAGCTTATATAGCTAACGATCGACTTTCAACAGTCGGTATTGGAGTAGGGGAATCTGGGGTCGCCAAACCATGTAGATTCTTTTCCTGCTCTTTTTTTGTTCCGGGTAGCCCTTGATAATGCTCAGGTTTCATAGTCACTTGATGTCTGCGGATGTATGGCTATCCGTTCATAATCATCGTATAGTTCAAGCACTCCTTCGTTAGTTTCATGTACCTTCACTTACTGTCCAACGTATCGATACGGCACGGAATACTTATTCTGCTGATAAGAAATAAAACAGTCCTTACTCACTTCCCGGAGTTCCCATTGCCTTACTTGATACAGCGGTTTTGTATTCCATGGAATCAAGAGCGCACGCTCTTCCTCGAACCGGTCACATGGGCGTTGTTGTGTTGTTTGATTGCGCTTTTTATGAACCACCCCATCTAGCCATTTACGTACTTCTGAATTTAAATCTTCCAGATTTTCTGGAAGGCGACGCTTAAGGAAATTTGATTTTAAATAAGCTACAGCCCTCTCCACTTTTCCTTTCGCCTGCGCCCAATAGGGCTTGCAGGCTTTCGGAACAACACCATAGTAGGAAAGAAAATCTTCAAACTTTTTGTTAAACCGAATCTGGCTGACACTGTGTTTCGTGACGACAGTTCGCATATTGTCGTAAAGGAGCTGCTGGGGAATGCCATTGAAATAGCTAAAGGCATTCATATGACATTTCATTAGCGTTTCCTGTGTCATATCCGTTGTAAACTCAATGTATCGTTTACAGGAATAACTTAGGATCATAATAAAGGCGTACAACGGACGCTTCAATCCATCTACATAAAATTCACCGATATTCTCTGCCCAATCTACTTGCGCCTACCGTCCAGGGATGGTTTCAAATCGGACAGTTGCTTGTTTCTTCGGCGCCTCCCGAAAGGGTTGGACAAATTCTCGAAGAATGGTGCTTTTTCCTTCGTAGCCTTTCACTCGGATTTCTTCTATTAGAACTGCACAATTTGTCGTACCTTCTTTAATTCGTTCCAGCAGATACGGCTTGAAGGGATCCAGCTTACTTCCTCTTTTAGCTCATTTTTCTGATTGTGGTGTAGCTTCTGCCTTTAAATATTTCCTGATGGTTTTTCGATCAATTCCTGTTTCCCTTGCAATCGCACTGATTGTCCAGCCTTTTTGTTTCAATTCTCTTATCATAAAAAAATCCTCCAACAATAACGTCATTCCCACACTTCCAATCTATCTCTCTCAAAATAGATTATCCGTAAAAACTGGGGAATTTTAAACCGTTATTATTGAGGATTTTAACACCGATATTCACAAAAGGTTAGGAATAAGAATGACTGTGCACTATTTTAGTATTATTTTTAAAGTTAAATAATAAACGCAAATGAGTCTTTCGATTGAAAATGTCGCAAAATATTTTGTTTCATTATGAACTTAAGATAAATAGTCCATAAATTCATAGAATAGGTTGGAAATGTTTAATTACTGAATGGCTGTTTGTGAGGAGGAAAGAAGTGAAGGTAAAAGATATTAAAGATAACATATTTAACGAATCAGATGAAAACTTGATTAAATTTATTAGGAAAGAATTTATAGAAGTGAGATCAAAAAATCCACATAAGTATATGAACAACTTGGATAGTTTAAGAAAGATTGATACAGTTACTAGAACTACTGCTATTGCAAGGATGAAGGTGTTGCAGGAAGTAAACGATATGTCAAAGAGTGTTGCTATGCTTACTGCTTTTGTGGTGGCAATTTCAGCTGCATATTTCTTACTTGTAGAAAACATGCTTGGACAGGGCTTAGCTGCATCCCTTATTTATTTTGTTTTGCTTTGTGCTTTATTTATTATGATTTCTATGAAGATTGGAAGTAATATTGGAAAAAGGGGGACAGCCGTATACTTTCAAGAGCTATTAGAAAAGATAGTATAGTTGGGAATATATCTGAGTAGGTTCCACGAAACATATTACACGAGAAAATGTTAAAGAGAAAAAACTCATATAATAGTAAAGCAGGAGTATGGAAAGAGCTGGTGCTGAAAATAAGAAATTTACATAAAGAAATTATGTGTAATAAAGTAAAAGAATTACTCAAAGACAGGAAATTTGAAAGCCTTACAACGGATCTACTGTCAGAGGCAGGGTTTGAAAATGTGAATAACATGAATCCTTATATTCCAGTATTATATTCGATAAGTGAAGACATTGATATAGAAATGTTACAGCAGATAATAAATAGAAATAATTAGCCCAATAAAAAAATTTGATCACATTTCTTTAGAAAATCATATATGAATATCCTTTGTGATAGGATAGATGTCATAGTTAGCTAATACTATATAAATAAATGGAATAGGAACGTGCAAAAATTTTGAAGAAATGGATCTTCGGAATTTGTATTTTGCCAGTCAAACTATAAAGGGACAGTAACCGTTTGCCAGTAGAGTTCCTTTGCATCAACAGCTCGAATTGCTATAGAACAACTGTTTCCAGCTTGCGATTAAAAATTAATCATTATGAAGTCAAACAGTTACGTCAATAACAAGCCTCCCTCCCACGAAAAAACCGTGGAGGGAGGCTTGTTTTATTTTCTTTTAATTGTCCCCTAAATCTCTTTTAGCCAAAGCTTCGATAAAGTCATTTAGTTTTTCTCGTTCATATTCGGAAAGCTTTCTAGCGTTTTCAACTAAGCGTAATAAATCAGGGGTTAGGTCCATTTGGTCTCCAAAAAATTCTCCAAGGGTGATGTTAAGGGCGTCACATATTGTTTTAAGTTTGTCCAAGGAGGGGAGATGACGGCCTCTTTCAATATCGCTTAAGTAAGGTTGTGATATGTAAGCTTCCTTGGCCAATTGGGTCACGCTCAATTGTTGCATTTCTCTTAAATTCCGTATTCGATTTCCTACATTCATAAGTGATCACCTTCTTTCATTATATAGGCTCTTTTCATATGGTTGGTTGATTATTTTGAAACTTTAATCGTAAATAACTATAAATATATTGACTTTATAGTTATTTACGATATATGATGATATCAGTATTTAAATTATTCAGAAATGCGAGCTGGTGTTTATAAGAAATGAAATTGAATTCACTAAAGTATTAAAGCAAAAGGAGTGGAATGAATTGAGAGAAAGACTTAAGTCGGATTTATCTGAGAAGGTTATTGAGTATTTATTTGAACCGTCCATTTTAGCTGAGAGGGAGAGATCCTTTTCGAATATGATGAATGTCAATCAGGCTCATTTATCAATGCTTTTGGCAGAAGGGATTGTGGAGGAGGAAACTGGGGAGAAGATCAAAAAGGGCTTAGATGAAATAGTGGCAGAAGGGAAACGTGCATTATCTATTGATCCGAAGTTGGAAGACTTGTATTTCAATATTGAAAAAAGGTTGATCGAGAAGGTTGGGACTGAAGCGGGTGGTCAACTGCATACTGGCAGGAGTCGAAATGATTTATATACAACCGTGCTACGAATGAATACGAGGGATTCACTCTTAATAATTATGGAATTGGTCCTCCAAACAAGGAATGTCATTCTTCAAGTCGCGAAAGAAAATACATCAACTGTCATATCGGGGTATACACATATGCAGCCAGCAGAACCAATAACATTGGGACATTACTTTTCGGCATTAGGACAAGCGTTCGAAAGAGATTCCCATAGACTCGTCAACGCTTTTCAGATGACAAATTGTTCGCCACTTGGATCTGGGGCAATGGCAGGTACGACTTTTCCGATCAATCGAGAGACAACTGCCAAACAACTTGGCTTTTGCGGGGTGCTCGATAACTCATTGGATGGGATTGCGTCGCGTGACTATTTATTAGAATCACTGTCGGCTATGAATATCCTCATGAATCATACGAATCGAATTGCTCAAGATCTTTACATTTGGTCAACGGATGAATTTGGAACGGTCGCGGTGGGGGACTCGGTAGCCGCGAGCAGCAGTATTATGCCTCAAAAAAAGAACCCGATTACGTTTGAACATATGAAAGCGAAATCATCGCATGTTTTAGGGGCATATGTATCCGCAACGGGTTGTTTGAGTAATATTTCATATGGCCATTGTAGGGATTTGTCGGAAAGTGCGACGTACTTATGGGAGGCGTTCAAGGAAGTTGAAGCTTCTCTAAATCTACTCAATGAAACTGTTCAAACATTATCTTTTAATGAGGCTCTTATGCTTGAAAGAGCTGTTCTGAATTTCACAACGGTAACTGAGTTGGCAAATGTCATTGTGAGGGAAGAGAAAATTTCTTTTCGGCAAGCCCATCATATTGTAGGAAATGTAGTGAACTATATGCTGGAACATCGCATTCCGCTTACTGAATTGAGCTCCGAATTGATAGAAGAGATTGCGTACAATGTCCTTGGTCAAAAGATAGCTTTACGTACGGATAAAATCGAAAGCGCTTTAAATCCGATCTTGAACGTTAAGTCGAAAAATTCGAAGGGCGGACCTGCTCCAGAAGAAGTGAAAAAACAGATAGGTAAATTAGAAATAAAGTTAAAGAAAGATGAACGGTTTTACGATCAATTGAAAGCGGCAATTATGCGCTCAAAAGCAGAGCTGGACGAGGCATTGGTATAAGGATAATGGAGGGGAAATTAACATGTTGCGTAATCAATACATTAAGGTGATTTTGTTTGGGTGTTTGATTATTTTTATTCTTTCGGCATGTTCGGATGTTAGTGGGGAAGGAGATGCCGGTACAAATGGATCGGATAGTCATAAGTTGCTATTAGGAACTTCCAGCCAGGGGGGAACCTACTATGTGTGGGGTGGGGGATGGGCCGATATTATGGCAAAGTCGATTACAGATGTAGATATAGCAGTCGAAGTTACCGGGGGCCCTAACTCGAATATGCAGTTGATTCAGAGTGGAGATATGGAAATCGGCTTCGTGACAGCTTGGTTAGGTGGGGAAGGGTACAACGGAGTTGGATGGACGGATCAGAAGCATGACAAAATCCGAAGTTTGTTTGCTATGTATCCGAGTGTTATGCATATGTATGCGTTAAAAGGAAAAGGCATTGAAAGTATCCATGATTTTAATGGAAAGCATGTCAGTACTGGAGCACCGGGAAGTACTAGCGCGGAAGCTGGAACCGCACTTTTGGATGCACTGGATATTACACCGAAAAAAATTAGTGGATTGCCAACAAGTACTTCAGTTGATGGTTTACGAGATGGAACAATTGACGCAGGCTTTGCAGTCACTGGAGTTCCGGGTCCTTTTATGATGGATCTTGAGACATCCCATGAAGTCCAACATATCGGGCTATCGGATGATGACATGGAAACGTTGTTGGAAAAGTATCCGTATTGGAACGAAATGGTCATCCCGAAAGGAACGTATAAACATCAGGATGAAGATATAAAATTAGTAGCTTTTTGGAATTTAGCAATTGCTTCATCCGATTTATCCGAAGACCTCGTCTATGACTTAGTGAAAGCGACTTTTGAAAAAAACGAAGAACTGCAAGCCGTGGATCCTACAGCGAAAGATACAATTGCGGAGAACATTAAATATTCAACGGTTCCATTACATCCGGGGGCCTTGAAATATTATCGCGAAGTAGGAATTGAGATTCCAGATGAACTAATTCCGCCTGAGTCCAAGTAGAAAGGGGGAGAGGGAGAATGGCGAATCAAGTGGAAACACCAGAAACAGATGTGGTGGAAAATAAGAAAAATCGTACGTTGACAGGTATGCAGCTCGTCCTCTTCACTTCGATAGCTGTATTCATGTCGCTATTCCATATTTACGTTTTAGGGTTCAGCCCGGTTACCCCTTGGGTTCTTTACACGATTCACTTAGGGCTTGGCGCGATCTTGATCTTGATGAACTATCCAATGCGGAAGTCGAAGATCAATCAAGGGATAACAGTGATCGACTGGATACTCATTGCGGCTGTGACGTTTGCAAGTGGTTACCTCATCATTGAGATGGACGAGCTTGTATATAGAGTAGGGGTTGCTCCTACACAAATGGATTTAGTTGTAAGCGTGATTTTGATCGGTGTTGTTTTGGAAGTTACACGTAGAACGACTGGCTTAGTGCTACCGATTTTAGCATTGCTCTTCATTCTTTACGCTAATTTAGGGAAGTTCGTTCCAGGTTTTATGGGGCATCGTGGATACGATTGGGATCGTATTTTAAGCTATCTAAACAGCTTGGACGCAATATTCAGCGTTCCAATCGGTGCTTCGGCAAGCTTTGTGTTTCTTTTCATCTTATTCGGTTCCTTCTTGGGCGGAACGGGTGGAAGTCAATTTTTTATCAACTTTGCAATTGGCGCGACTGGAGCAAGGAGGGGAGGACCCGCAAAAGCCGCGGTCCTTTCCAGTTCCTTATTTGGATCGGTTTCGGGAAATTCAGTTGCTAATGTTGTCTCAACAGGTGTTTTTACAATTCCATTGATGAAAAAGATTGGGTATCCTTCACGCTATGCGGGGGCTGTAGAAGCTGTTGCCTCTACGGGAGGACAGATCATGCCGCCCATTTTAGGATCGGCTGCATTTATTATGGCTCAACTGGTCGGTGTACCCTATTTAAACATTGTTGCTGCATCTGTCATCCCGGCACTTTTGTATTTCATTACAGTATTCGTAATGATCGATTTGCAAGCAGCGAAGTTAGGGTTAAAAGGGATGCCCAAATCAACGCTGCCTAATCTCAAAGAAGTTATGAAAAATGAAGGTCATTTATTCATCCCGCTATTGGTGCTGATTTTTGTAATGACTGTATTGAAAGCAAGCCCTATTAAAGCGGCGATATGGGCGATCGCTTCGACAATTATTGTGTCCTCTTTTAAAAAGCAGACAAGATTGAACTTGAGGAAATTCATTGATTGCTTGGCGGACGGTGCTAAATCTGCGCTTGGAATGATTGCTGCTTGTGCTACCGCAGGCTTGATCATTGGCGTTTTAAACTTAACTGGAGCGGGGTTGAAATTTGCTTCTGTCATCATTTCGTTTTCAGGTGGAAGTCTACCGCTTGCATTGATTTTAACAATGTGTGCGACGATTATTTTAGGAATGGGCTTACCGACAACAGCGGCCTATTTGATAACAGCGGCAGTCGTCGCGCCAGCCCTCGTTCAAATGGGCGTACCAATGTTGGCGGCTCATATGTTTGTGTTTTACTTTGCATGTTTATCCGCATTTACTCCACCAGTTGCATTGGCTGCATTTGCTGCAGCAGGTATTGCGGACGCTAAACCGATGCAAGTGGCAATGACAGCTGTTCGAATCGGGATCGTTGCATTTATCATTCCGTTCGTATTTGTCTATGGGCCAGCTATCTTGCTTATTGGTTCGACGGGTGAAATCATTTTAGCTACCATAAGCGCATTGCTTGGCGCGGTGGCCTTGGCATCAGCCGTTGAAGGTTGGTTTTTAAGGATGAAAGCAAATGTTGTCATACGAGGCTTGCTCTTAACTTCTGCATTATTGTTAATCGTCCCAGGAATAGCGAGTGACGCTATTGGAGTTGTCCTAGTGCTCATCTCGGCAAGTTATCAGCTGATTACGAAAACAAAAAAGGAAACGATCGTAGCATAGGGGAGGAGAAGGATTCATGAAGTTTACAATCATCGGAGCTGGCAATGGTGGGCAAAGCATGGCAGCCCATTTGAAAATAATGAAACAACAAGTTGTGCTATATGACATTCAAGAGAATTTGATCCAACAAATTAACGACAGGGGACATATTACCGTTGAAGGGGTTATAGAAGGAAGTGTACCGATTAAAGCAACGACAAATGTAGCCGATGCACTAAAGGAAACGGATGTCATAATGGTTACAACGACAGGCCCGGCTCATAAAAGTGTAGCAAAGTCGATTGCCCCTTACTTGAAAGATGGCCAACTCATTATGATTTTACCAGGCTACTGGGGTGCGCTGGAATTTAGAAAAACATTCAAACAGTTGGGGATACAAAAAAATGTCTACGTAGCAGAAACAGAGTCTTTAATTTACACGTGCAGATCAATTCACCCCGGACATGTACGAATTCGTAAAATAAAAGATTCATTGGAGTTTGCATCATTACCGGCAAGCGACTCTCCAATTGTTAAAGATATACTGAAGGACATTTATCCGCAGTTGAAAATCGCATCAAATGTGCTCATTACAACGATGAATAACTGTAACCCGATTTTTCATGTCCCGATTACACTTATGAATGCGGGACGAATTGAATCGGAAGGGGATTTTTACTTCTATCCCGACGGCGCTACGCCTTCCGTTGTAAATGTTATGGAACAATTAGAACGGGAACGGCTGGAAATCGGAAAGAAACTAAAGATTAACTTATCCACCTGTTTGGATTTGCTGAATCGCTTTTATGATGTGAAGGAGGCAAACTTATATGATGCGATTCAAAGCAACCCTGCCTACAGGACAGGAAAAGCACCAACCACTTTACGATACCGTTATATTTATGAAGATATTCCTTATGGCTTGATTCCAATGGTGAGTCTTGGAGAGAAATTAGGTGTCGATATGGCATGCAGCAACTTGCTGGTTGACTTGGCCTCGATTGCAATGAAAGAGGATCTACGCAAGCGCGGACTAACACTCTTGGATTTAGGAATTGATGGGATGTCGAAGGAAGAGATTGTGGAGTATTTGGCTGGGAGTGCGGGTCGAGTGGTTGGAGAGGTGAGATGAGTAAGTTATGGTGAAAGAGAAGAAAGCCGGCAATTGTGTTGGCTTTCTTCTGATGTTTTGTTTCATTCGGTGCTTATTTAAAGGTCTGTTGGTTCAGCTTTTGGAAAGTTTCCAAGGAAAAATTCTATTCAAAACGTCTCTATTTGTTCTTGTTTTATTAACTAAAAGCTTCCGATCATCATCTACTAACTTACCATCCGAACGTGTAGTTATACCATTAACGAATACTGCTTTGTTAGAATGAAACTACATAACCAGCCTCAACTAATTCTTCAACTGTTACTGACTGGTTACCGCTGATTTCGACTACTAATTCATGATCAGCTTCTGCCCTCTAAATTCCTTCTGGCTTCACGTTGCAATAGACATCTTTAAATGGAAATAAAATTGTGGAGAGTCACCATTTGAGAATTTATACATTATAGAAATACCAAGTCACCCCAGTTATAGGTACTTGGTCTTTCTATCTTCGAATTTCCTGGGAATTCAACTTTATACCATAAATAAGCAACATGAAAGAAAAGTACATATGAACAGAAAAAAAGATTACCATCATAGGCAACCTTTGATCTTAATTCGTGAATCCTAAAGAAGAAATATAACCTCATGATCCTTGCTCAATCATTTTATCGATACAAAAGCCGATAAAATCCTATATACAACGGAAAAAAGACACAGAGAAAGAACACTCGTAATGTAAAGAAGGAGCTGACGATCTCAAGAAATGATAACTTTGCAAGAAATACGTTATACGAATTATTTTTAGGGATTGCAATTTTAATGTTATCCCCTGGCAGGTACTTGCGATAAGTCCAACTAGATACTTCCTTATCGACTGTCGTGTAACTGCCTTTTGGAGTTTCATAGCCGATCTTTAAAGTATGATAAGAATCATGCACCGAGTTATACTCATGATGATAAGAGATGACCTCGCCACTCACTATTTCTTTATTAAAGGGATTTAGTTTTTGACCTAAATTGATCAGAACAAAAAAAGCATAGACGGAGAAAGGGATGATTAAGCTAAGCATGACAATTTTTTGAAACAAATCCTCAACTCGGAAGATGGGCAGTTTCCCTAATAGACGAAAAAGAGGGTCGAATAGTTTGTATTCAGAGAACCATAAAAACAACGTGAAGCAAAGCAGCACGAGTCCGATGAAAATAAACAAAAGATACATTGAACTATTGTAAACAACGTCATAGAGTGTGTGGAAGTCCGTACCATCAGATGTATAGCCACTGATTGACTTGCCGTCTATTGCGTGCATTACTTGCCTCTTCGAAACTCGCAAATCCTGCGGATATATTTCTTCCGAAGCATGTTCGTTTTGTAACTCTACTTTTGCATAGTATATGGGTGGCGTATACAATCCTTTTTCCGTTCGAATATCTAATACAATACCTTTTGCTTTTTTGAAGTCTTTAATCGGATAATCATATAGAAACTCTTCCGTGAAATAATGAGTGCACCCAGTGATCACAACAGAAGTCAGTAAAAAACCGAGGAAAACCCAAATTTTTTTCAATGAATGACATCCACCTTTTCACTGTATGCTGAACAAATGTGTAAACCATCCTCTTTAAATAGAACAAACTTAGATAATATCTACGTCAAGATACTTTGCTGTTAGGCCTTTAAAAATTTCTGTATAGGATGATGTATTAAGAGACGATTAACTACTTTGGTCAATCGCCTCTGTAAATATTTTTCATATTAATAAAAGTCTTCTACCTTGCTTTACTTCAAGCTCTCAACCAGTGCATCTAAACTATCCCACGTTTGTTTGATGCCTTCCAACAATCCCATGTCTAAAACAGCTTGAAGAGAATCTGCTGAATCGAATTCAGTACGGCTGACCAATTTCGTTTGACTGCCTAAATCGATGAATTCCATCGTGACCTCTGGAGATGGCATCGATTCATTGATATTACCTTCAGCATCTGAAAAATAATCGTTATAGACAATCTTTTCTGGTTCAATAATTTCCTTATAAATGGTTTTGTTCCAAGATTCCATTCCGTATTCTTCTTGATTCTTATAACACATTTCATGCAATAGTGCCATACCCCTCCTGGGCGGAAATCCACGTTACAAACAGGTAGTTCCCAACCGTCCGTACTCCACCAGCGCTTTAAATGCTCCGGTTCTTTAAAAAATTGAAATAGTTGATTGCGCGGCATATCATACACGCGCTCTAAAACTAAAAACCTTTCGTTCTCTACTCTTGAAACCATTTCGTTATTCGCCATAATTTACCTCCCTGTTTTTCACTCATCGTTTTTTCGTTTGTTATTCAATTCTTGTACATAATCATCCAAGTTGAGCCTCTTTTCCAAATTCTTTTGAAAGGAAGTCGCCCAAAATTTGATGACTTGGAAAGGCTCAGGCCGAAGCTTGTAATATCGACGATTAGCTTCTGGCTTTACTTCTACAATTCCGTTATCACTCAGCACCTTTAAATGCTTTGAAGCATGCGGTTGGCTTAGTTCCAACCGTTTAGCGATTTCTCCCACCGTTAGAGGTCCATCGCGAAGCAATTCAACGATTGCCATCCGATTCGGTTCAGCCAATGCGCTAGGGGCTGTCCAATAAGTCCCTAAAATAGAACAGGTGGCGAAAAACGAATCGTTTTTCGCCACCTGTTCTTGTATTTTTCTCATTCAATACTGAAAGTAGCACGC
>NZ_JBHTLT010000012.1:0-7871 GCF_042679045.1 Sporosarcina contaminans
CCACGTGTCATCTTATCGACTTTGGTTGAGTGATCGACACTAAACACCTTATCAGTGTACGCGCGCTTTAAAAGCGCTCTCATGTCGTCTTGTTGCGTCTTGGGTAATGTTTGAGCCATTTCGTCTACCTCCTTTTCGCCCTGTGTGGAAGCCACGCCATTTAATTGAGCAAGCTTTGCGGCAATCCTATTTTTGACTTCTTGTAACCGTCCTTCATCAATAATCCGATGTGGACATTTCTTTCCACTCCAATCACGATGCCACTTTACCCGATCAATGCCCCAGCCGTACTGTTTAAGTACATGTGCTATATATTCGATTGCATTTGCTTCGGCTGCAGCATATTTCGGACCGCCCGACTTCGAATAACAAATTTCAATTCCGATAGACTTCCGATTGCCAGGTCCTTGTCCATCCCCTGCATGCCAAGCATTACGGTTAAACGGTATCGCTTGTACAGCATGCTTATCATCTATAGCGACATGATAAGATGTAGCAGTCTTATTACGGTGCATGTAGGCGATCTCGTTTAATGCTGTAGCATCATTATAGGTATTGTGGATGGTTATATATTCGGGCTTCATTTCGTAAGGTGATTTCAAAGGATATAGCGACCGATCAATGTAATTATTGATGATTGCGTATGCCATTATTTCAGCCCCTTATGCTTCAATTCCTGTTCCTGCTTCTTAGCCCTGTCAGTAAAGATATATTGATTCTTCCACACGCCATATACTACCAGAGCGAGCGGAACAAACGACAATAGCATTTCCGTAAATGCTTGAATTGTATCGTCATTAAAATGTGCCAACTCAATGCCCATCGACTGCAAAAATAAAAGGATGCCCCCAAGAGCACCCCCGATAAATCCGATATATTGTTTTAATTTGTCATCCATTATGATTCCTCCTATTTATTAAGAAAATGATCTATCATATAATAAATTGCTCCGCCGGCACTTGCTAACCCTACTAAGCCACCCCCGGCTTTAAGTAAAATAGTTGTAACTTTATCCCATTTTGTCAGTTTCAGCTCGTGTCGCTGTGTTTCTTGTGTAGCTGAAATAGTCATTGCGTTTTCCACAATATCATAAAGCCTATCTGTGTTGCGCTCCATTGTTGATCGCGTTTCCCTCGCTTCTGACATGACGGTATTTTCCAAGCGTATAGCGTTATCCTCTAACAATTTTAACCGTGCTTCATGTCGCTTATCGGCTTCTTCAAGATTTAATATCCTTTCGGTATGATCGTTAATGGCATCATCGTGTTGACGTACTTTGTCATACACGCTAAACGCCTCCTTATCCTTATCTGGCATGATTCACCTCACGACCCCTTTTCTCTAAATATGGATAAATAAAAAGAACGCCCCCGTGTGGACGTTCTCATTTGTTAAGTAAATATAGTTGCTTCACCTTCTGCAGAATTTCTTCGATGATAGCCGATTGTTCCTCGTAATTCTGATATTCTTTTTCGAGAAACTTTAGTCTATCCTCGATTTCTTGTAAAATGTCATTGTGTTTTTCGATTAATGGATTCATAGTTATCCCCTCCATCTACATCTTTCGACAAGGTGAAGGGATAATCCTTCTACCACACAATCTCATTCCGCATGCCTGCCAATTCTTTCTTAATCACCCGCAACTCCCGCGCCAACTTCTGCCGCTGCCGAAGTGCTTGCTTTCGATTTACTTCTGCCGAAATCCCATATTCCAGCTGTCGGTACTTCTTCCGCTGGGTATCAAGCAACTGCTTCCCCTCCCAGCTATGAACAAAGAATTCCTCAACCTCGCCGGTATCATTCTTCCGCAGCATTTTAATACGCAACAGACTCGACCTCGCTTTCATAGGTGGCTTCCAGACGCACGTCTTCATAACCTCGCCGCTTAGCTTTGATTTCGTAAGCAAATGGGATGTCGTCGCCTTTGACGATAAAGCTATCAGCCGTCATGCTTTCCGGATCTACGTAAATTTGACCAGGACCGTAAGGAGTAAGGAAGACTTCGTATTGAATCTCCGTGTTGACTGTTTCCGCAAATAAGGACTCAATATCGATTATGCATTCACCGTTGACGACTTCACCGCGTCCAATATCCCCGAAGTAGTATTCCGCAGTCTCATAGGCTGAAACATTGACCATACCTATCGAAGTTGGTACCGATGCGTTTTTAGCACCAATTACATTAAAGTCACCTCGAACTCGCGTGTTGCTGTCTAAGTCTACAGTCGAATTGGATGATCCTAGACTCAAAAAATCTATTGCATGTATTCGGATGATTCCGCCTGAAAACATAGTTAATCCACTGTTTTGATAACCAATGCTCGCTTGATTTCCTCTTTCGTATAAATCAAAATCAATCGACGGGCCATCAAAAAGAGCACCCTTTGTGGATAATCTAATAATGTTGTCAGCATCGATAATATCAATCGATCTATTTTCGATTGTTATTTGATCGGAACCAGTTTTGGTCTGGATTTTAAACCCCAATAATGTACCAACTTTTATGCTATTTACATCAATTGAATTAGTGAAAATCGAGCCACCATCAATAAGGGTAGTACCAGGATACTTCCACACCGTCAACATATCATTCATTTCTTTAGGATCATACCCTGGTTCGAATTTAGTGCCGTTCCCAATGGTGATATTGTTTGCCGATAATTGGCCGATTGCACCAGCTGATAAAACAAAGCCATCTGCTGTGATTGCTTCTTTAAACGTTTTGCCACCATCAGTACTTATTCCAATACCTGTCGATGTTATTATCATAAGTCTGTTAGCGTCACTGGGATCTCTCGCTATGATGCCGTTTTCAAATTCAAGTTCTGTCTGCGCAGACTGCAAAGCAAGCGTGGCACGTTGAACTGCGTCATCCAGCACATTAAACGGTAGTTTTTCCTTTCCTTCAAATATACCATCGATTCGGTCTTTTGTCCGTTGGAAATCCGCAATGCTATCGACCACACTACCCCTAAAATTAGCAATAGTAAATTGGTTAGATACTGGCTCTTCCGGGAATTCGATGATTTCCACAATCCGCGCATTAATGTCTATATCAAGAGGTTCGTAAATCGTGAAGACATCATCACCAAGTTCAAGTTGCTCCGTATTAATGCCGGCCTTTTTCAGTTCGACCGCTTCTAACGTGATGCTAATTTCCGGTGTATCTTGCAAGTCGTTTTGTAAGCGTTCAAGCAATCCGCTATATGTTGTGTAACGTTCATCATATACAGGCTTCGCATGGCGAATACCGTAATACGTGTGCAAAGGTGATAGGTAGTCAGCAGTGACAACATATGAGCCATCTTCATTCTGCTTTCCAAATCCCTTGATATAAGTTGATAGATTTGAACTGTCCACATGCTTTTCGATGGTTTTAATATTGTGCTTATAACGATACTGAATATCTGTTTTCCTGCCAATCCGTCGATAAAAGCGAAGATATTTACCGTTGATTTCAACCTCTGCACCAAATCGATTGAGGCATGTTTGGATTAAAGACAAAGCATTGTCATTACCGAAGTTCTCAAACTCGACTGATGCAAAGGGATCAACCACTTCGAACCTATAACCCGTGCCCTCTAAAGCAAACGCAAGACATACCGTCAATTGCTTTGCACCTGATATGGTTTCGTATTGATAACAATCCACAAGATCAAAAAATATATGATCTGCTTGAATTTGCTTAACAGGAGTTTTGCCAATTGTCTTTTCTGACATCTTCTTGATTCGGTATTCTTGGCCGTCATATTCAATTAAACTTTCTTCTACAGCAAGAGGATATGAATGTGCGTTTCTATCAGTTTTAAACAACAAAAAAGAAAGTGAGTATTCCCCATTCACTTTCCTTTTGCGTTGTAATGATTTATAGTCGGTCAGTAATTCGCTACGACCGTCAATGTGTGTGACAATCAAAGTATCACCCTCTTTACCGTTTAATTAAATCTTGTTTACCTTCCGCAATTAAGATAGCATCAACATCATCTTGATATTTCTTATAAACTGACACACTGAAAATAAACTCGTAAGCTTGACTGCCATCCATTATTTTCATTGCCATGTACATTGCCATCATTGCTGTCCTCCTTCCGTTATCTGTGGAATTATTTCAAATAGCAACTCTCCGATTATTTCATCTTGTGTGTTGATTTTTTGATTCAACTGCTTATTTTCACGCTCTAATTCCATGATACGTCTTTCTTCAGGAGTTGGAATTTTAATCTTTCCCATCATGCTCGACCTCCTAAAATTCGTGTGATTGCATCATTTTCTCCACCGTCAATCGTTTGCCTCGATAACTCAATCCGCAATTTTGCCGGAACAGGTGAAGGAAGTAACTCAGCTGTTTCGAATTTGTATTCATCGTCATCTAGTACAGAATCCATCAGGATATTATTCAGGAAAGCTGAAACTGTGATTGCTCCCTCTTTCTGCACAAAAGCACCCACATAGTCTGTGGAGGGAATATCATAAACTGCTGTCGCTGTCGTTCGTGGTTCTTCAACAGTTTCAGTCCACTCACCATTAAACAAGACACTATTTGTTTCCTTTCGAACTGTAAGTGGTATCTCGAAATTCAGTGAATTATTATCAAGTGTTGACGGATCTTCCCCTTTACCTAATAGTATTGGTTCAGACCATGCTACATCATGTTTTATAAAGAACGAAGAGTTGTTTCTTGTTTTAAGAAATGCGATAAAAATCTTATTCTCACTATTAACAGATATAGATGGGTTAATGGTATTTGTAGTTGTTTCATTGGTTAGTTTCTCCACTCTTGACCAACTAATTCCTCCGTCTTCAGATTTCCGATAATGAATATTGAAATACGCTGTAGAACTGTCAGAACCATGCCACGCCACATGAATCGCGCCATCTTTACCTACGACTGCAGATGGAGATTGATATTTGTAGGTTTCGGAAGAAAGAATAATATTGTACGTCCAACTTGCGATTTCATCACGCAAATATGGCAGTCCTGTTTTCTTATAGATGAATATGCCATTCGATCTTTCTGCTACGATAATTGGCTCTCTGTTAATAACTACAATGGATGGGTTAGAGCTATAGTCCTTTGCGCTTGTTGTTATTTGTTCAACCTCACTCCACGTAAATCCACTATCCATACTCTTTGAATAACGGATATTAAAAACATTCGGGAATGTTGCGTTTTTAGAAGCCCATGCTACATGCAATTGTCCGTTCGATGGGTCGATGGCTAAGGAAACATTGCCTATTGCGGTTTGACCGATATCTATACTTTTTAGCCCTCCACCTTTAAATAAGTTTGTATTTAAAACAGTTTTAACATTGAATGAAATACTAACTACACTTGCATTGTTGTTTGAACATACAACATGAACTATTTCTCCTTTAGAAGCAATAGCTATTGAGTCCCCTATGGGGGAAGAGGTATTTTGCATATAGCAAAGAGGTTTAAAACCTTCTCCATCTAACTTGTTTAGAAAGAAATAGAAAGACCCTTGTGTTGTGGTAAGTGAATTTCTACAAACTGCCACAATCCAACCGTTATCCAGTTGCACAATTTTTCTGCCCCCGTTACCTGCTGTGCTGTACGCTTGATTTACAACAACTTCGTCAACCGCCGAATGTGATGTTTTTAAATCCTCAATCATCACCATTTTTCCATCACGTATTTTGATGCTTTGACTTTCTGATTCGTTTAACGAGAATCCAAACCGATTCCCACTGAAATCATCCGCAAATGTTACACCACCATCTATACGGTCCTTGGCTTCTTGTTTTAGTTTGAGCCATGCAGTTTCTCGGTATAAACCTGTAACATTAGCAGCAACTTTACCTGTATCATTTTCAAGCTGGTTAAGCCGAGATTCGTGATTAGCAAGTTGCGTCGTAAGTGGCGCAATCGCCGTCCCAATATCCTTTTGGACTTCTTCTGGTGTCGCTGCTCCAATATCAGCGGTGCTTATTACAACATCGCCTGTTAGACCATTTACGGAGGTCACTTTCCCCTCAACTTCGTTACCGAGCGCATCCACGACTTTTCCTTCTTCATTCAACATGGCGACCCCGCCAGCTGTACCTTTTTCTGATGTTGGAATACCACCTACATCATCAGCAGTTAATGTGACAGCCCCGGACTTTCCGTTGATACTTGTAACACCAGATTTATCTGCTATATCATCGGCCATCCGTTTGGCATAGTCGCCTTGTTCTTTTGCATATTGAGCCGAAGCTTCAGCGCTAGTAGCTGCTACGTCAGCTCTGTCTGCTTGGGTATTCGCCGCTTGCGTTGCATCGATTACTGCGATTTTCAACGCTTCTAGTCCGGTCGCTTCAGTGTTAGCTCGTCCTGCTGCTTCGTCTGCCGCAACCGCTTTTTCGTCTGCATAGTCACCTTTCTGCTTTGCGTAATCACCTTGCGCTTTTGCATAATCGCCTTGTGACTTGGCAAAGGACCCTTGTGTAGTTGCGTATTGGGCTTCACTACTTGCATGAGTTGCCGCTGCATTGGCATTGTCTCTCGCCGCTTCAAGACTCTCGATAAACCCGCCGCCAATTAAATCTTCTACAACTGTGTTTAGTCCAGCTTCCATATTGGTCAGATCGATACCAATTTGTTCAAAATTCCAATTTAGATCGTTACGATACTGCCTATCTAAATTGACGTTAATTGTCCTATAACGACTCACTATATCACCGCCTTATATTGTGTAAAATCTAAAATCAAACGAAATCAAAAAAGAACCACTCGCACCAGACAAGGTGAAGTCGTTCCATCCTTTTTCGAGCGTTATTAGTTTTCGGTTAGTTTGGCCGAATATGGTCAATCCGTTTTTTAGGGATCGTATTCCATCGAGAATGATAGTGTCATTTACCGTTGAGGTACCGTTGAACTGCCATTCATCACCGGTAGTATTGTTTCTGATTTTCAATTTGTTTGACGCACCTTGATATTTAATTTTCAGCGGAATTTCTCTTGGGTCGATTTCGATATCGGATCCGTTATATATACGAAATGTTGTTGTGTTGTGAGCGTAAACTAAGTCCTCGGAAATAACACCTTGCCCGACTTGCCACTTTTCGTCTGTAAAAGTAAATGGATCAAGTGTAGTTCCGTAAGATTCGGCGTAAGGAGAAGGAGATTGAAATTGAATTTCCAATCTTCCTACCCTAATCGTTGCTTTTTCCGGTGTATACATTTCTGCTGTTTTCACAAGCCATCTTTTTCGCGGCTCATATTTATCAATAATGTAAAAATGTTGTCGTGCATCAAATAAGCGGAAAACTTCATTACGCAACAATACATAGTCGAATTTATCCTTCGCTTTGAGCATGAATGTACAACGCATCGTCCGACCTTCAAACGTTGTTCCAAGATCAATGTGACCCTCCCTGCCTTCCACATCTTCTTTGTAATGACGAGGGATTGGAGAATCAACGGTGAAAGTCAGGGGGATTATACCAAAATGTTTTAAGTCATATTTTGTCCCGTCTAATGTTTCGATTGATATGCTCACTTTTTCCACCCCCCGTACCGCAACTGTGATGTTCGCTTACTGTCCATTTTCACATCAACCACGTCAAAGACTGCTTCTCCGATTATCTGACCATCTAAATAAATCGGCGTAGGTTGGATAAGGAAAGTTTGATTGCTCTCCTGCGATTGACTTACGTTTCGATTTGAAGTAAATCCTCCACCGCTCACCGCACCCATAGCAACATCAGGCATAGTTGGCACCGCAAAGCTACCCATTCGAGCTGCTAAACGTTTGATGTCGTCCAGCATGTTTTCCATACCGACCATTAAACCTTCGCCAACAAATTCCCCGATTTCTGTAGTGACACGGGATGGAGATTTGACTTGCAATGCCTTTCTAATTGTGGAA
>NZ_JBHTLT010000013.1:0-113017 GCF_042679045.1 Sporosarcina contaminans
TGGAACGGAAAGCGACGGTTGTCAGGGGTTCCCCATTTATTCTCCAACCAGAAAGGGACTATCACAGAAAATCAGTTTTCACTGACTTTCTGGACAGCCCCTTTTCATGTTTATTAGGCAATATGTATGAGTTAAATTTCTAAAATATGTACATTTAGTGAATAGTAGCTTTATTGTTGCGGACTATTCGCCTATAATGGAGTGAAGAAAGTCGGAATGGATTGAATATAAAGAAAAAACACGTATTGGGGGCTGGAGCATGAAATCGATTAAAGCAAAAATTATTGTAAGTGTATCTTTATTATTTTTAATTTCTTTAGGAGTCATTTATGTAATTGTTACGAATCAAGTGCTCAAGCATTCAGAAAATGTCATTTTGGATCAAAGCCAAGTTGCCGTCGATGAAATGGGGCGCAGCATTGAAAATTTCATGTTGCAGTACGAAAAAGCTTTGCAATTAATTACAAAAAACCCGGCAGTATTAGAATTCATAGAAACTCAGAATGGAAATGTCGAGGAAGAGGAGTTGCTCAATCGGAATATTGAACAAGCCTTCGAAAATTATATGGAGCAATTGCCGGAAGCAGATCTAATGTATTTTGGTTTTCAGAATAAAAATATTAAATTTGTGCCACACGTTGAAATCCCTAATTTTGACCCGACTAGTCGAGTTTGGTACATAGGTGCAAGTGAACAACCCGATAAAGTAGTTTGGTCGGACCCTTATGTCGACGCAGCTACAGGTGGTTATGTCATTACTGCATCGAAAGCTGTTGCTCATAATCGTTCGGTTGTTGGAGTAGTTGGTGTAGATATCAGTTTAGGCAATATTACGAAAAGCGTGTCAGAAAGTGACTTCGGTTTCGAAGGATATCCATTTTTATTTGATAGCAACGGTGGAGCGATCGTACATCCCTTAATTGTTCAGGAAGAAGAGATGAAGGATTTTTCCTATATGACAACACTGTTTAGCACTGAAAACCAAAAAGGCGTTGGACGGTATATCGAAAACAAAGAAAAGATGATTAGTGTCCATAGTGAAATTCCTCATTTGGGGTGGACGGTAGGCGCTGCATTCAAGCAAAATGCTATCGCTAAATCAACAAGCCAAATGAAACTGATCATTATAGCCATCTTCATCATAACAGAAATAGTGGCAGTGGCTGTATTATGGGTTATCATTTCAAAAATTATTAGCCCTCTATCCGTAATCCGCAGAACTATAAACCGAGTGGCGGAAGGAGATTTGCATGCCTCTGTCGAAGGTGCTACAAAAGATGAATTAGGTAAGTTAGCGGAAAACTTTAATATGATGATAGCGAAGGTTAGAGAAATTGTTTCAGTCGTAAATCGGTCTGTCAGTGAGGTACGCTTATCTGCAGAGGGACTGAGCGCATCTGCGGAGGAGACAACTGCCGTTAGCGAGCAGATGGCTGGAGCAATTGATGACATTGCATCTGGGGCGACAAAATCGGCCCATGATACTGAATTTGCAGTCGAAACCGTCAATCAATTAAATGATCAAATTAATGGTATACAAGAGAAAGCAAGATTGATGACATCCATTGCGTTTGAGGCTAACGAAGCGAATAATGAAGGAAGCAAGCGAGTGGATGAACTACAAGTATCATTTAATAATTGGAAAACGAATTTACAATCGATGGCAGAAGTCATTGAACAGCTTGAGTCAAAAGTAGGCGCGATTGGAGTTGTGATGGAAACGATCACTACTATTTCAGCACAAACGAATCTACTTGCTCTAAATGCAAGTATTGAAGCTGCGCGGGCAGGTGAGCATGGAAAAGGTTTTGCGGTAGTAGCAGAGGAAGTAAGAAAGCTTGCTGAGCAATCTACCCTTGCGACAGAGGAAGTGAAAATGACTGTCCAAGAACTTCAACAAGGCTCAAGACAAGTGACGCAGCAAATGAAAGAGACAGGTGAAACTTTTCATGCACAGGAACAAGTTGTGTTGGATACTCAACGGACATTTGGCGATATGTCTAACTTAATGGAGAGGCTTGAACAATCAATTAGTAGTGTTTTTGATGAGATTAATCGAGTCGTCGAACGTAAGGAAAAGGTTCTTGAAACGATTGAAACGATGTCATCGACTGCCGAAGAGACAGCTGCAGCGAGTGAGGAAATTAGCGCCTCCACGGACGAGCAACTTCGAGCGATACGCGAGGTTTCAGAAGCAGCGGACACGTTGACAAGTCTAAGTGATGAATTGCAAAAAGCAATTAGCCAATTTAAAATTTAGCATAAAGTGTAATTAGTGAGTGGAGAATGCTATCTGTTTCTCCACTTGCTTTTTTTAGATAAGAGTGTCCGGCATGCCGTAAATGATGTATTTTTACAATAAAATAGCATAGCGACATAAGATTTTGTAACATGTTCCTGAGTTATTTGCTATAATGCAAATAGCTGAAATAGGAGTGAACTGACAGATGAATCTTGATGAGAAATTAGCACGTCAAAAAAATATTAGAAACTTCTCCATCATCGCGCATATCGACCATGGTAAATCGACTTTGGCCGATCGGATTTTGGAAAAGACAGAAACAGTCAGCTCGCGCGAATTGAAATCACAAACATTGGATTCTATGGATTTGGAGCGCGAACGCGGCATTACGATAAAACTGAACGCTGTGCAACTGACCTATACGGCGAAAAATGGAGAGGAATATATTTTCCATCTTATCGACACACCAGGGCATGTCGACTTCACATACGAAGTGTCCCGCAGCCTTGCCGCATGTGAAGGCGCGATTTTAGTAGTCGATGCGGCACAAGGCATTGAGGCTCAAACATTGGCAAATGTATACTTAGCATTGGACAATGATCTTGAAATTTTGCCGGTCATCAATAAAATTGATTTGCCAGCAGCAGATCCAGATCGTGTAAAGCAAGAAATTGAAGATGTGATTGGGTTGGATGCCTCAGAGGCGGTCCATGCATCTGCAAAGGCCGGCATTGGCATTGAAGAAATTTTAGAGCAGATCGTTGAAAAAGTGCCTGCCCCTCAAGGAGACCCAGAAGCACCTTTGCAGGCGTTAATCTTTGATTCCCATTATGACCAATATAAAGGCGTAATCGTCAACATCCGTATAATGGAAGGTTCAGTCAAACCGGGCGATACGATTCGCATGATGGCTACTGGAAAAGAATTCGAAGTAATTGAGACGGGTGTTTTTACACCGAATATATCATATCGTGATGAACTGACAGTCGGGGATGTAGGCTTTTTATCGGCAGCTATTAAAAATGTCGCCGATACACGCGTCGGTGATACGATTACAAATGCTAAAAAACCTGCGAGCGAGCCGTTACCTGGTTACCGACGCATGAATCCGATGGTTTTCTGTGGACTATATCCAATCGATTCATCGAAATATGTTGACTTGCGTGAAGCGCTCGAAAAATTGGAGTTAAACGATTCTGCATTGGAATACGAAGCGGAAACTTCACAAGCGTTGGGCTTCGGTTACCGTTGTGGTTTCTTAGGTCTTCTCCATATGGAAATTATTCAAGAACGTATCGAGCGGGAGTTCAAAATTGATTTAATCACTACGGCACCAAGCGTTATATATAATGTAGTGATGACGGATGGCACTGAGTTAAAAGTAGACAATCCGTCAATGATGCCAGATGCACAAAAAGTCGATTACGTTGAAGAACCATATGTCAAGGCGTCCATAATGGTGCCGAATGATTATGTTGGATCTGTTATGGAATTATGCCAGCATAAGCGTGGTAATTTCATCACGATGGATTACTTGGATAATTCACGGGTGAATATTATTTATGAATTGCCTTTAGCTGAAATTGTTTTCGACTTTTTCGATCAATTGAAATCAAGCACGAAAGGTTATGCGTCGCTTGACTACGAGTTAATCGGCTACAAACAATCCAAACTAGTGAAGATGGATATTCTCCTCAACGGAGAGCAAGTCGATGCGTTAAGCTTTATTGTTCACCGTGACTTCAGTTATGAGCGCGGAAAAGCGATTGTTGAGAAATTGAAATCATTAATTCCAAGGCAGCAGTTCGAAGTGCCTGTTCAAGCGGCAATCGGACAGAAAATTGTCGCCCGTTCCACAATTAAATCAATCGGTAAAAACGTACTTGCAAAATGTTACGGCGGAGACATTTCCCGGAAACGTAAACTATTGGAAAAACAAAAAGAAGGTAAAAAACGCATGAAGCAAGTTGGATCAGTTGAAGTGCCGCAAGAAGCTTTCATGGCTGTTTTGAAAATGGATGAAGATTAAATATAAAATGGCGATTTCCTATTTGTCTTTGAATAGGAAATCGCTTTTGTGTTTTTATAGGCAAACTGGATGTCTATGCGCTTTTTATTCGACTTCTGCGCGTTAAAAAGGAGTTATGCGGCTTTGGAACTTTTTATGTGTGCGTTTCGAAGATTATGCGCATAAGGTAAGCATTTATCCGTTTTTGTCAGATTTTATGAAGTAGAGGGGAATAAAATGTGATTGGATGGAGGGTATCATTTGTACCGCAAACATTGATAAGGTATCATATTTGGGTATTGTAATGCGGGGAATCGACGCTAATCGTCGATGCCGTCAAGAAAGGAGCAGGGCGAATGAGAGGCATGTATATCCATATTCCTTTCTGTCATCAAATTTGTCATTATTGTGATTTCAATAAAGTGTTTTTTAAAAATCAACCTGTAGATGAATACATTGAGTCGATCGGACATGAACTATCTATTTTACAAAATGAAGGGCATTCTTTTAGCAATATAGAAACAGTGTTCCTTGGCGGAGGCACTCCAACTTCATTGTCTGAAAAACAATTGGATCGGCTTTTAGAAATTATTAATGCATTTGTAGATTATAAAAAGCTTCGTGAGTTTTCGACGGAAGCTAATCCAGATGAACTTACTGAAGACAAATTAGCGGTATTAAAAAATGGCGGAGTGAGTCGATTGAGCATTGGCGTCCAATCATTCGATGAAGAATTACTGAAACAGATCGGAAGGACGCATGGGGCGAATGACCCGAAACGAGTTATCGATGAAGCAAGGCGCATCGGCTTTGAAAATATTAGTATCGATCTTATATATGGTTTACCGAACCAAACGATCGGGCAATGGAAGGATACATTGGATGAAGCACTTTCACTTGACTTGCCCCATTACTCAGGGTATTCGCTTATCATTGAACCGAAAACTGTATTTTATAACTTAATGAACAAAGGGAAACTACCGTTGCCTGGGGAAGATGCAGAAGCGGAAATGTTTGCAATACTGATGGAACAAATGGAAAGAGCAGGCAAAAAACAATATGAGATTAGTAATTTCTCAGTACCGGAATATGAATCGGTACATAATCTAATTTATTGGGATAATGATGAATATGCCGGCGTAGGGGCAGGAGCCCATGGCTATTTGAAAGGGGAGCGATATGCGAATATTGGTCCGCTGAAAAAATATATGGAGCAAACCGACAATGGAAATCGTCCACTTTTCAATATTCATACAGTATCGCAGAAAGAACAGATGGAAGAAGAAATGTTTTTAGGACTTAGGAAATTGAAAGGTGTAACCTTTTCGGAATTCGAACGTAAATTTACTACCCCATTAAAAGAGGTGTATGGCGAGCAATTGGATGAACTTGTCGAAAAGGGGTTGATTCAAGTAAAGGATGATCGTGTCCAGTTGACTCGAAAAGGGATATTTAGGGGCAATGAAGTATTTCAACGTTTCCTATTGTAAACGTGAGTCAATTCATTGACACATCTCAGGGGATTTGATAAATTATGAGTAGCATTAGCACTCGCAATTATAGAGTGCTAACAGGAGTGATGATTATGTTGACAAACAGACAATTGCTTATTTTGCAACTGACGGTTAACGATTTCATCGAATCCGCTCAACCTGTCGGATCAAGACAGTTATCAAAAAAACCGGAGGCTCCTTACAGTCCGGCGACGATCCGCAATGATATGGCGGATTTGGAAGAGTTGGGCTACTTGGAAAAGACCCATACTTCATCCGGCAGGGTGCCATCTGAAAAAGGCTACCGTTTCTATGTAGATCACCTGTTGACGCCCGACAAATTGAAATTGGAAGACAGTTTGCAATTGAAATCGATTTTTCAGGATCAGGTAGTTGAAACGGAAGAATTGATTCGGAATTCCGCGAAAATCATTTCGGAATTAACGAATTATACATCCATATTATTAGGTCCAGATATGTCGACTCATTCGGTGAAACGTTTTTCGATCATCCCTTTAGATGAAACAAAAGCTGTTGCGCTCATCGTGACAGATAACGGCCATGTCGAAAGTCGGGTCTTCGATGTCCCGAGTGGTTTAAAAGCTAGTGATGTCGAGAAGATGGTGAATATTTTAAACGAAAGTCTTGTTGGGACTTCGCTGAACCAGCTTCAAAATAAGCTTGCACATGTGACAAAAGCTATTTTTGATCGACATATACAACATGCTGGAGATTTGTTCGCTTCTTTCCAACAAGCTATGACAATTAAGCCAGAGGAAAGAATTTATTTTGGCGGCAAATTGAACATGATGAAGCAGCCCGAATTCAATGACCTCCAAAAAATGAAAAAGTTTTTTGATCTAATTGAAAATGACGCACCTGCTTTGACGTTCTTCCAGGACGATTCAAAAGGGATCCATGTTCGAATTGGATCGGAAAACAAGCATATTGCTATGGAAGACTGCAGTGTTATCACCGCTAACTACTCTGTCGGAGATCATACGTCAGGCTCTATTGCAATCGTTGGACCAAAACGGATGGATTACGGCAGGGTCATCACGCTGCTTGACATCCTTAGCGAGGATTTATCGAGTGCCTTATCCAAGATGACAATCGGTGGAGGGGCGGACAGGAGGAAAGAGTAGTGACTGAAGAAATGAAACAAGCTGAAGAAAAGGCCCGCGAAGAAGGGGCGATTGAAGAAGAACAACAAAATGCTGCTAGTGAACAAGCGGCAAATGAAACAGAAAATGAATCGGCACAAGCGGAGCAATCTGATGCAACCGAAGAACAAATCGATGAAAAAGATGCCCTGATTCAGGAGTTAGAAGAAAAGCTGCAAGAGGAAGAGAACAAACTTCTTCGAGTGTTGGCAGACTTCGAAAACTTCAAAAGAAGAACGAATCTTGATAAGGAAGCATTGCATAAATACAAGGCTCAAAGTGTTATGACAAGCTTGCTGCCTGTATTAGATAATTTTGAGCGTGCACTTTCGCTTGAAACAAAAACAGAAGAAGCACAGTCGATGTTGACAGGTATCGAGATGATTTACCGCAACTTAGTCGATTCCCTTAAAGCGGAAGGACTCGTTGAAATCGAAGCGATTGGTAAAGAGTTCGATCCCAATTTCCATCAGGCGGTCATGACAGATAACGATCCCGATAAAGATTCCGGCATCGTGCTTGAGGAAATGCAAAAAGGGTATATGCTGAAAGATAGAGTTCTTCGACCATCTATGGTCAAAGTGAATGAATGAAAAATGTTTGGTTATGAATGACGCATTTATTTAGGAGGAAGTTACATGAGCAAAATTATTGGTATTGACTTAGGAACAACAAACTCAGTGGTAGCTGTTTATGAAGGCGGAGAAGCAAAGGTTATTCCAAACCCGGAAGGGAACCGGACAACACCATCTGTTGTCGCTTTCAAAAACGGTGAACGTCAAGTTGGTGAAGTCGCTAAACGCCAATCAATTACAAATCCGAACACAATTATGTCAGTGAAGAGACATATGGGTTCCGATTATAAAGTGAAAGTGGAAGATAAAGAATATACACCACAAGAAGTTTCCGCTATGATCCTTCAATATATGAAAGGATATGCGGAAGACTACTTAGGCGAAAAGGTGACGAAAGCAGTTATCACCGTTCCTGCTTATTTCAACGATGCACAACGACAAGCGACAAAAGATGCTGGTACAATTGCAGGACTTGAAGTAGAACGAATTATAAACGAGCCCACAGCTGCTGCGTTAGCATACGGCTTAGATAAAACTGAGGACGATGAAACAATTTTAGTATACGACCTCGGTGGCGGTACGTTTGACGTTTCCATTCTTGAGCTGGGCGATGGTGTATTCCAAGTGCGTGCAACTGCAGGTGACAATAAATTAGGCGGCGATGATTTCGATGAAGTAATCATCGAGCATCTTGTACAAGAGTTCCGCAAAGAAAACGGCATTGATTTGTCAAAAGATAAAATGGCGATGCAGCGTTTAAAAGATGCAGCTGAAAAGGCGAAAAAAGATCTTTCTGGCGTAACGTCGACTCAAATTTCCTTGCCGTTCATTACAGCAGGAGAAGCAGGTCCTTTGCACCTTGAAATGACGCTATCACGTGCGAAATTCGACGAATTGACTGCTCATTTAGTAGAGCGTTCAATGGTGCCTACACGCCAAGCTATGAAAGACGCAGGCCTTTCACCTTCCGATATTGACCGTGTCATTCTCGTAGGTGGTTCTACACGTATTCCTGCTGTTCAGGAAGCAATTAAGAAAGAAACGAACAAGGAGCCATTCAAGGGCGTTAACCCTGACGAAGTTGTAGCGATGGGTGCGGCTGTTCAAGGGTCAATTATCCGCGGTGATGTTAAGGACGTTGTATTGCTTGACGTAACTCCTTTATCTTTAGGAATCGAGACGATGGGCGGCGTATTTACGAAGCTGATCGAACGCAACACGACGATCCCTACAAGCAAGTCCCAAGTATTCTCTACAGCTGCTGATAACCAGCCTGCAGTAGATATTCATGTATTGCAAGGTGAACGTCCAATGGCCGCTGACAATAAAACATTGGGCCGTTTCCAATTGACAGATATTCCGCCTGCACCACGCGGGGTTCCTCAAATCGAAGTTACTTTCGATATCGATAAAAATGGTATTGTTACAGTAAAAGCGAAGGACCTTGGAACACAAAAAGAGCAAAACATTACGATCCAATCAAGCTCAGGCCTATCCGATGATGAAATCGAGCGCATGGTGAAGGACGCTGAAGCGAACGCTGAAGAAGATAAAAAGCGCAAAGAAGAAGCAGATTTGAAAAATGATGCAGATCAACTTGTCTTCATGGCCGAGAAAACATTGAAAGACTTGGAAGGCAAAGTTTCTGAAGAAGAAGTTAAAAACGTTGAAGAAGCAAAAGATGAGCTAAAGGCTGCGGTTGAAGCAGGCAACTTAGAAGATATGAAAGCGAAGAAACAAAAGTTGGAAGAGTTAGTCCAACAGCTTTCAGTAAAACTTTACGAACAAGCTGCAGCACAAGCGCAAGCTGAGGGCGATGCTTCAGCTGACCAGTCCCAAGACGACGGTGTAGTGGATGCTGATTTTGAAGAGGTTGACGACAAGAAAAACTAAATAAAATCAATAACGGATTGACGGAAAAGTCAAAGTCGAATATTCCGGCTTTGACTTTTTCCTTTGTCGCCGGCATGTTACAATGAATCGATGCAGTGTATATCTGAACGGATGGACAGTCGGCAAGTTGCAACCCCGGCTTTTTAAGTTCCAAATGACAGCCGATCTGTCTATGATATAGCAATAAGAGCAGTTCAAAGAAGCATGGGAGCGTGGAATGATGAGTAAGAGAGATTATTATGAGGTATTAGGCGTACCGAAAACAGCAACTAAAGAGGAAATTCGGAAAGCATATAGAAAGTTATCTAAACAATATCATCCTGACTTGAACAAAGAAGCTGGTGCTGAGGAAAAGTTCAAGGAAGTGACAGAAGCATTTGAAACATTAAGCGATGACTCAAAACGCGCGAATTATGACCAATATGGCCACGCTGATCCAAACGGAGGCTTCGGAGGATTTGGCGGCTTCGGTGGCGGCGGTGGAGATGGATTCGGCTTTGAAGACATCTTCAGTACATTTTTCGGAGGAGGCAGTACTCGGAGACGTGATCCGAATGCGCCGCAAAAAGGGAACGATCTGCAGTACTCCATGACAATTGATTTTATGGATGCAGTTTTCGGAAAAGAGACGGAAATCGAAGTCCCTCGTGAGGAAGAATGTGATACTTGCCATGGTACAGGAGCGAAAAAAGGAACGCCGGTTAATACATGTACACAGTGTGGCGGCAGTGGGCAAATTTCCATTACCCAAAATACGCCATTAGGCCAAATGGTGAATCGTAGAACATGTCCTACATGTCAAGGAACAGGCAAAATCATCCCAGAAAAATGTGGAACTTGTCACGGTTCTGGTAGAGTGACAAAACGCAAGAAAATTAAAGTGACAATTCCTGCGGGAGTTGATGACGGTCAACGGTTACGTGTTTCCGGACAAGGAGAAGCAGGAGTGAACGGCGGCCCGGCAGGTGATTTATATATCGTCTTCAGGGTGAAACAGCATGAGAAGTTCATTCGTGAAGAAGATGATATTTTTCTTGAACTGCCAATCACTTTCCCACAATTGGCTTTAGGAGATGAAATCGAAGTACCGACTATTTACGGCAATGTCAAATTGAAAATACCTGCTGGAACACAAACTGGAACAAACTTCCGTTTGCGTGGTAAAGGAGTTAAAAACGTACATGGTCATGGAGTGGGTGACCAGCATGTTATTGTAAAAGTCGTTACACCGAAAAAAATGACAGAAAAACAGAAAGAATTATTGCGAGAATTTGCTTCCATCAATGGAAATTCACCAGACGAGTATTCAAGTTCTCTTTTTGATAAAATCAAACGTACGATAAAAGGCGATTGAAAGGGATGAACGAAGTTGAAGTGGTCCGAAATTTCCATCCACACAACACATGAAGCGACAGAAGCAGTTGCAAATATTTTGCATGAGGCAGGCGCAAGCGGAGTCATTATAGAAGATTCTAATGAGCCAGATCGCATCCATGAAGACCGTTTTGGTGAGATTTACGAATTGAAAAAAGAAGATTTTCCGACTGAAGGGGTCATTGTTAAAGCTTACTTACCTGTCAATAGCTTTTTGATAGAAACGATGCGTGAAATAAGAGAGTCTGTAAAAAATTTGAATGATTTCGGTTTGGATATTGGTAAAAATCTTATTCAGACGAGTGAAGTGGATGAAGAAGATTGGGCGACTGCATGGAAGCAATATTATCATCCGGTAAAAATTTCGGAACGGTTTACGATCGTTCCGACTTGGGAACAGTATGTGCCGGTTGAAACAGATGAATTGATCATCGAGTTGGACCCTGGAATGGCATTTGGAACAGGCACACACCCGACAACTGTCCTATGCTTGCAAGCTCTTGAAAAGTATGTAAAACAAGGAGACTCTGTTATTGACGTCGGTACCGGCTCAGGCGTTCTTGCTATCGGAGCAGCTCTATTAGGCGCAAAAAGAGTGCAAGCACTTGATTTGGATGAGGTCGCAGTTACTGCCGCCAGGGAGAATATTTCATTAAATAAAGTAAACAATATCGTAGATGTAATGCATGGCAATTTACTTGACTCGGTTGATGGCGAGGCTAATATAATTGTTGCCAACATATTGGCTGAAGTTATAATGACATTTACTAAAGACGCGTATGACACTTTACCTGAGCAAGGGCTGTTCATTACTTCAGGCATTATTTCACAAAAACGCGATGAAGTTCGAGCAGACTTGATTGATAAAGGGTTTGAAATTATTGAAACGGTATTGATGGAAGATTGGGTAGCCATTATCGCCCGCAAAGGGAGTGTGTAAGGCTTGCAACGGTATTTTCTAAGCACGCCATTTGATGTTGCAGGAAATGCTTTAATCGATGGTGAAGATAGCAAGCATATAGCAAAAGTGATGCGCATGAGCGTTGGCGATCATGTAGTAGCTGTATTTTCAGGAGAAGGCTATATTTCAGAGATAACTGAAATGACGGATGAGGGCGTTCTAGTTAAGCAAGTGGAAGGACCGCTCCATTCGAATGAGATGCCTGTTCAAGTCACGATTGCATGCGGCTTGCCGAAAGGCGATAAATTGGATTTAATTGTCCAAAAAGGAACAGAATTAGGTATGGCTGCGCTTATCCCTTTCGAAGCTGAGCGTTCAATTGTAAAATGGGATGCTAAAAAGGGCAATAAGAAAACAGAACGGTTACGCAAAATTGCAAAAGAGGCAGCAGAGCAATGCCATCGAACCATTATCCCTGAAATCGCTTCTCCAGTATCATTTCAAGAGTTATTGCTGCATGCAAGAAATTTCGATGTCCTATTATTTGCAGATGAAGAGGATGCAAAAAGTGATGAACCGAACAAGATTGCAGACCGATTGAAAAACGTGTATCATAAACAATCGGTAATGGTTGTCTTTGGACCAGAGGGCGGAATATCGAGAAAAGAAGCGGAAGCTTTGCGATTAGCAGGCTTTCAATCGGTTTCTTTAGGACCGCGCATATTGCGAGCAGAAACCGCTCCATTTTATCTATTGTCCGCAATGTCATATGAATTCGAATGAAAGAGGTGAGCAGCTGATGTCTTCTGTAGCTTTCCATACATTAGGCTGCAAAGTGAATCATTATGAAACGGAAGCGATTTGGCAGCTTTTCAGAGAAGCTGGCTATGATCGTACCGATTTTGAAAAACAAGCTGACGTTTACGTCATTAATACGTGTACAGTAACAAATACGGGAGACAAAAAAAGTCGTCAAGTGATCCGGCGTGCAGTTCGCCAAAATCCAGACGCGGTCATTTGTGTAACGGGTTGTTATGCTCAAACATCTCCTGCTGAAATTATGGCGATTCCTGGCGTTGATATCGTTGTTGGGACGCAAGATCGTACGAAGCTATTAGGTTTGATCGATGAATACCGAACAGAACGCCAGCCAATTAACGCGGTGCGTAACATTATGAAAAACAGAGTGTATGAGGAATTGGATGTTCCTGCGTTTACAGACCGCACTCGCGCTTCCTTAAAAATTCAGGAAGGCTGCAATAATTTCTGTACATTTTGCATCATCCCTTGGGCACGTGGGCTAATGCGTTCGCGCGATCCTGAAGAGGTAATCCGCCAAGCGCAGCAGCTTGTCGATGCTGGTTATCTTGAAATTGTATTAACAGGCATCCATACAGGTGGATATGGGGAAGATTTGAAAGATTATAATTTAGCGCGTCTGTTGCGCGATCTTGAAACGAAAGTGACAGGATTGAAACGCCTTCGAATCAGTTCAATCGAAGCGAGCCAGCTGACTGATGAAGTAATTGATGTACTGCGCAACTCTTCCAAGATTGTTCGTCATTTGCATATTCCAATTCAATCTGGTTCTAATACTGTATTGAAACGAATGAGAAGGAAGTATACGATGGAATTTTTCGCGGAGCGTTTAGATCGCCTTCGTGAAGCATTGCCGCAATTGGCAATAACATCGGATGTTATCGTCGGGTTCCCTGGAGAGACGGAAGAGGAATTTATGGATACATACAATTTCATCCGCGATCACCGCTTTTCTGAATTGCATGTCTTCCCGTATTCTAAACGGACAGGTACGCCAGCCGCAAGAATGGAAGACCAAATCGATGAGGAAGTAAAAAATGAAAGAGTGCATAGACTGCTTGAATTGAATGATCAATTGGCGAAAGAATATGCAGCTGATTTTGAGGATGAAGTGCTTGAAGTGATTCCAGAAGAGAAATATAAACTGGATTCGGAGAGTGGATTGTACGAAGGGTATACTGATAACTATTTAAAAGTCGTTTTCCCGGCAGATGAATCAATGGTCGGAAAAATTGTCAAAGTGAAAATAGTGAAAGCGGGATATCCTTACAATGAAGGGCAGTTTGTCCGTGTCATTGAAGAAGAAAAAGCGTTGTCATAATTGAATGGAAATATCCACCTATACGCTAGGTGGATGCACATTGTAGACAAAGTATCTAATTGCTTTGTCTACAATCTTTTTATACAGGGATTATAAAAGAAGAGGATTTGCCGATCTTGGTTAGTAAACAGTTGCCACGTGGTTAGCCGCTTAATTGTGCATTGAGCTGCATCCTGCTTCAAAGATGAATAGGAGAGTTTGTCATCAACCCCCGTCTGCCTGACCATAAGGCGGGCGTTTTTCATCGGTTGCCTAAAATGTAAAATAGTAGGCAGGTCATACCTTTCTTTGTTATGATTAGAGAGGTACGTACATCATGGAGGAGGTATTCGATTGAATACAAATTATGCAGTATACATTGATCATACATTATTGAAACCGGAAGCAACAAAAGACCAAATCATCGCATTATGCGAAGAAGCAAAAAAATATTCCTTCGCTTCAGTTTGCGTGAATCCAACTTGGGTAAAAAATGCAGCAGAGCAATTAAAAGGATCGGATGTAAAAGTATGTACGGTTATCGGTTTTCCTTTAGGGGCCAATACACCGGAAGTAAAAGCTTTTGAAACGAAAGATGCAATTGAAAACGGTGCACAAGAAATAGATATGGTCATTAACATTGGCGCTTTAAAAAGCGGGGATGATGAGATAGTGCAACAGGATATTGAAGCTGTCGTCAAAGCAGCGAAGGGTAAAGCAATCGTAAAAGTAATTATCGAAACTGCATTGTTAAATGACAATGAAAAACGGAAAGCTTGTGAGCTTTCTAGAATTGCAGGCGCTGATTTTGTTAAAACATCTACTGGGTTTGCTTCCGGAGGAGCTACTATTGAAGATGTAAAATTAATGCGAGCTGTTGTTGGCCCAGAAATGGGCGTTAAAGCTTCAGGTGGTGTACGCAACTTTGAAGATATGAAGAACATGATCGATGCAGGCGCGACAAGAATTGGTGCAAGCTCGGGCGTGCAAATTATGCAAGGCCTCCAATCAGATTCAGATTATTAAGTGGAGATGTAAGTGTTGAAAATCCAACTGAAATAGTGATGAACCAAGATTTTCCCCTCCGCCTATCTTAATGAGATATTTTGAAAGTTTTTTATTGACCGCATTGTCATTGTGCGATATAATTTTTTAGTACAAGGACATTTGCCTTGTGTCGAAGTGTGTTCGGAGGGAGGGACAAGAGATATGACGAAAACCGTCGTTCGCAAAAATGAATCGCTTGAAGATGCTCTTCGCCGCTTCAAACGTACTGTATCGAAAAGCGGTACAATACAAGAGGTAAGAAAGCGTGAGTATTACGAAAAACCGAGTGTCAAACGGAAAAAGAAATCCGAAGCTGCTCGTAAGCGTAAATTCTAATTTAAAATCGATTCTTTAAAATTTAGATTGTAATTTATATAAACCGAAAAGTCCTTTGGATTTTTCGGTTTATTTATTATGTACTAAAAGATTATTTTCAGCAAGATCAATTATTTGCTTTGTAAAAATGAAACCAATTAGTAGTTTGTTACGTAAAGAAGGTATACTGTTCTTATGTAAGTGAGGTGAACCGAAAGTGCAGAAGAAAATTGGTACATTCCTGTTGTTATTGTCACTGATGTTTGTTTTCATAATACCGTTCTCATCAGTAGATGCAAATGTGGATAAAGTCTATCGTGTGCCGATAAAGGGTGAAGTTGAAAAAGGCTTGTTTGCATTTTTGCAACGATCCTTTACAGAAGCCGAAGAAGCAGGGGCGAAAACACTTATCCTTCAAATTGATACACCCGGAGGCTTTACGGATGCTGCTGGCGAAATTGCAAAACTGATGGAAGAGAACAAAGATAAGATGGAAATCATAGCTTTCATTAACGACAAAGCATTATCGGCAGGAGCATTTATCGCATTGCATGCTGATCAAATTTATATGACGCCTAGCGGAACAATCGGAGCTTCCCAAGTGATTGAAGGGTCCGGCAAGGCAGCTGATGTCAAAGCGCATAGTGCTTGGGTTGCTCATATGAAGAGTGCTGCAGAATCATCTGACAGAAACCCTGATTACGCAATTGCAATGGCAGAACCTAAGATTGATATGAAGGAATATCGAGCCCCAAAAGGTGAACTGCTCACACTCACTGCAAAAGAAGCAGAAGAGGTCGGCTATAGTGAAGGGACAGTTCGAACATTTAATGATTTGCTGATGAAAATTGGTATGGAAAATGCAGAAGTCGTTTCAACCGAAGTATCATTTTCCGAAGGCTTAGCAAGGTTTATAACCAATCCCGTCGTCGTTCCAATTTTGCTATCGATTGCTGGTCTCGGCCTCGTATTGGAACTTTATTCACCAGGGTTCGGCGTACCGGGAACGATGGGAATTGTCGCATTGCTATTGTTTTTCTTCGGCCATCTCATAGCTGGATTTGCGGGCTATGAAACCTTAATCGTCTTCTTAGTAGGGGTAGGACTCATCGTGTTGGAGTTTTTTGTGGCAGGCGGAATAGCTGGAGCTTTAGGTGCGCTTGCCGTTGTTGGAAGCATTATTATGGCGGGCGGCAATCCGATGTATATGGCGTATTCCGTGTTGATCGCGATAGCTGTAGCCGTCAGTGGGATGGTGATCATTATGAAGTTTTTCGGCAAACGTCTGCATCTGCTAAACAAAATGGTATTAATGGACGCAACGGATACGGAAAGCGGTTATGTTTCCAATGAGAACAGATTGGAACTATTAGGTAAAAAGGCTACTACCATTACACCTCTACGTCCTTCCGGGACAGTTGAATTGGATGGCGAGCGGATTGATGTAGTGTCCGAAGGAAGTTATGTTGATAGAGGTAAACATGTTATGATTGTAAAAGTTGAAGGTTCCCGTATAGTTGTAAGGGAAACTCAGGAATAGGGGGCGGATGAATTATGTTAGAAGCAATAACAGGTGGTGGAGTAATGATAGGTATACTTATTGCTCTCATCATTATCGTATTGGCAGTGTTTTTCCGGTTTGTTCCGGTTGCATTGTGGATTTCTGCAATGGCTGCAGGTGTACGAATCAGCATTTTCACGTTAATTGGTATGCGTTTAAGAAGGGTAATTCCGAGCAGGGTCGTCAATCCATTAATTAAGGCGCATAAAGCGGGGTTGAATGTTTCAATTAACCAATTGGAAAGCCACTATCTTGCTGGCGGTAACGTAGACCGTGTTGTCAATGCTTTAATTGCAGCACATCGTGCGAATATTGAATTATCGTTTGAGCGTGCAGCAGCAATTGACCTTGCTGGCCGTGACGTATTGGAAGCAGTTCAAATGTCCGTTAACCCAAAAGTAATTGAAACACCATTTATTGCTGGTGTCGCACTTAACGGTATTGAAGTAAAAGCAAAAGCGCGTATTACTGTACGGGCAAATATCGATCGTCTCGTTGGTGGTGCTGGTGAGGAAACGGTTATTGCACGTGTAGGCGAAGGGATCATTTCAACTATCGGTGCATCTGTCGACCATGCGAAAGTTTTAGAAAATCCGGATTTGATTTCTCAAACTGTTTTAGCGAAAGGACTTGATTCCGGAACAGCATTTGAAATTCTGTCGATCGACATCGCAGACGTTGATATCGGTAAAAATATTGGTGCTGAGCTTCAAACAGAGCAGGCGATGGCAGATAAGAACATTGCTCAAGCGAAAGCGGAAGAAAGACGTGCAATGGCCGTTGCGAACGAGCAAGAAATGAAAGCGAAAGTTCAGGAAATGAGAGCGAAGGTTGTCGGTTCGGAAGCGGAAGTTCCGCTTGCTATGGCAGAAGCGTTGCGTACAGGAAATATTGGCATTATGGATTACATGAACTACAAAAATATTCAAGCGGATACAGGCATGCGTGACTCGATTAGCAAAATTGGCGGAGATCAAAATCCTAAGCCTAAAGAGTAACGCATAAGCTGCTGATTCCCGGAAAGGGGATGCGCAAATGGAGCAGTTGATCATTTTAGCGATCATCGGTATTATTAGTGCGATTTTCGGCAAGAAGAAAGAACAGCCGAGCACAAAAGAAAGAAAACCGGCAATGACACGACCTGATCAGCCTGCCACGCCAGATCCGATGCGGAAGCTGAAGGAAATGTCTAAAGAATTGTTTGAGGAAATCGAGCGGGAGTTTCAATTGCCGGACGACGAAGAGCCTCCAAGCAGACAGACGCCAAAATCGGCTCCTGCACCTGCTAAGCCGGCATCACAACCGAAGGTAACAGTTTCTCCTAAACGGGAGACTGCACCAGTTGTGAAAGTTAAGGACAAACTTGATCTGGCTACAACAAGAGATAAAACATCCGTTGAGCCCCATCAAGGGAGGCTATCTGCTCATCAGGGAAAACAAGTATGGTCGCCGCCGGTTGAGCATCATGAAATGATACCTAAAAACGAGGAAGACCTCATTAAAGGCATCATCTTCTCAGAAATCTTAGGACCTCCAAAATCAAAACAATAAGCATTGACCCCCTATTCGAATCATAAGGTATGAATAGGGGGTTTTGTCATGAGAAAACTTTTTAAAATGGGCTCATCCGTTACAATCGATGAATATGTTTCTGTCCATATAACTGGTCCGTATTCATTAGAGAAAATAGGCCCCGACTACGCAGTGATCAGAAGCGGGGATTATATTCTTGAAGTATTAGGGGATGAACTCATTATTGAGACACTTTCCGAGGAAGTAGCTATACTTTCATTTGAGGTTCTACGAAATTTTACGATTAATGAAGTGAAGCGTGGTGCCCATTATGCGTGAACGGTTTAGAATTACTTTAAAAGGTAAGACGGACCTTTCCCGCTTTATTAGTTTTCTATCTTCAGAAGGAGTAAAACTATCTTATATAACGGAAGATGGCGGGATGATTCGCTTTCAGACGGATCGGAAAGGGATGATGTTCATCCGTCGCCATAGACGCCGTTACCGTTTAAAAATGAGAATAGAGCATCTGGATACAGAATCTGTAGAGAAGCGTATCTTTTCGTCTTTCCGTTTTTTAATTGCTTGTCTCATTCCATTGGTAGCATCTTTGTTTTTATGGAAAATTGAAATTGAAACGGATTCGCCGGAAGTTGCGGATCGCATTGAAACGAAATTTGAAAAAGCGAATATTATGCCATTACAGCTCTTAAAACGCTTGCCAAATGAAGGAGAGATTCGCCAGTTGCTCATGAGTGACGACCCAGCCCTTTCATGGGTTAGGTTTAAACGGTCGGGTGGCACGTTGACAGTGATTCCGATGCTCTCGCCTAAGTTAAATGAGAAAATCGAAAAGGACGGTCCTCCATCCGACTTAATTGCAAGGACAGGTGGCGTTATAACAGGCTTTCAACTGAAAAGCGGCGAACGAGTCGCCAGAGTCCACCAAACGGTCAAGAAAGGTGATCTCCTTGCTTCAGGCATACTTGAGCAAGGGAATAAAAAAGCGTTAGTCGGAGCGGAAGGTTCAGTATATGCGGATTACTGGGCAGAATATAGTTTTCAAATGCCTAAGACGATCGAATATCATACATTAGGTGAAGAAACTGTCGAACTGAAGTGGCAATCGCCGATTATTCAATCGAAAAATGGCGGGATTGCGTTTCAAAAATTTATTACTTTCGAACATAATCGAGAAGACCGTATCCAACTGTTGGAGTTGACAGAGGGAATGGAGGAGACCGTTATATTACCACTCATAAAATACAAAATTTTGTCAGAAACAGAGTCGAATCTTAAAATAAAAGATGAAAACATTTTACAGTTAGCGTTTGAAAATGATACAGTTATTGGGACTATATTGTTTTTAATGAATGATAACATCGCTACGAAAAGACCGATATCCCAAGGAGACTGAAAACTATTGAGTGAACAACTAATTCAACTTCATATTGAAGAACCAAATGAAGCGGTCATGCTTCTTGGCATTTCTGATCAAAACATGAAATTGATTGAGGAAAACTTAAATATATCGATTTTAACAAGAGGCGACACAATTTCATTGGCTGGTGAAGAACAGAACATCATTGCAGGCAAGTTTTTATTGGAACAATTGCTGAAAGTAATCCGTAAAGGAATTAATATCAATTTACGCGATATTTCTACCGCATTGGAAATGGTGAAAAGCGGTACGTTGGAATACTTTGCTGAATTGTATGATGAGGAAATTGCAAGGACTGCAAAAGGGAAAGTAATCCGAGCTAAAACGATCGGTCAGCGGGAATACGTCCAAGCAATCCGGAAAAAGGATCTCGTGTTTTGCATCGGACCTGCAGGGACGGGAAAAACATATTTAGCAGTTGTATTGGCAGTTCAAGCAATGAAAACCGGCTCTGTCAAGAGAATTATCTTGACGAGACCAGCAGTTGAAGCCGGAGAAAGCTTAGGTTTTCTACCGGGGGATTTGAAAGAGAAGGTAGATCCTTACTTACGCCCGCTTTACGACGGTTTACATGACGTTTTAGGCGTTGAGCAGACGGAAAGGCTTATAGAGCGAGGGGTTATTGAAATTGCGCCATTGGCTTATATGAGAGGGCGTACGTTGGATGATGCATTTGTCATTCTTGACGAAGCGCAAAATACGACGAAAGCACAAATGAAGATGTTCTTAACCCGATTGGGATTCGGATCGAAAATGGTCATTACCGGCGACCGGACACAAATCGATTTGCCAAGAGGTGTCGATTCTGGACTTCTTGCTTCGGAATCCATCTTAAAAAAAGTTTCGGACATACATTTTCAATATTTAGAACAAGGCGATGTCGTCCGTCACCCAATCGTTGCTAAAATCATCGAAGCGTACGAAAGCGAGCAGTCATGAAATGGCTGCTTTTTACATAATGGCAAGGCATGACAGAGATATAGAGAGAAAGAGATAGGGGGATGTTTTCTTGTTCAGACCGCTTGTGAACCTATTCAAATCGCTGAAGTTCAAATATATGTCCATGTTTGTAATAAGCCTATCAGCTATTCTTCTATTTTTATTGATGTACGGCAATGTAAAACAGGAAACATACGAATTGCATGAATTTAAAATATCCCCAAAAACCGTCAGATCATTAAAAACGGTCGAAGACACAGTGAAGACAGAGCAAGAAAAGAAGAGGATCGCTGCAGAAGTAACCCCTTTTTATCAGTTTAATGAAGAGGTTTCTAAAATCAGGCAAGCGATTGCAGCCTCATTATTTGATTTCATAATCGAAGCGAAAGAGGAAAATGAAAAGAGTGCTGCTGATACAGAGGATGGAGCAGAAGTCAAAACGAAAAGCAGGTCGGAGCAAATTAAAGAAATCCGCCAAAAGCTGAAGAAATTAGAAGAAGAGGAACCGAATCTTCGATTGACTGACGATGCGATCATTAGCTTACTGAAGGAAGATCCTTCCGATTTACGAAATATGCAACAGGAACTGACGAAAATTATTGGTGATGAGTTATCAAAACCGATACGGTCAGGAGATTTAGCTAGTGTAAGATATGAAGTGGAACGAAAGCTGCGGCTGTCGGATGCAATTCCTTCCGATCAATTGCAAACTTTGATTACGTTAGGTAGATCGTTAGTAGTAGAAACGGAAACAATTAATCGTGAACTGACAGATAAGCGCATTGAAGAGGAAAAGAATGCAGTTGAGCCAACAAGAATTCTGCAAGGACAAGTTATCGTCAGGGAAGGTCAGTTCATTGATTCTGAAATATACCGGCAATTGGAATTGACGGGCCTTTTGACGAACAAGTCCTCTATGAAGCCGATGTTAGGACTTGCTTTATTTGTTCTTTTCTTATCTGTAATTATGTATATGCATTTTTACACATGGGAAGAAAATAAAAATCGCAAGAAGAAGGCTTTGTTCATCGTCTATTCAATATTTTTTATTCTCGTCATCATGATGAAATTAATTAGTTTAATAGATAAAGAATTTGACGTCCAAGTCGCATTTCTTTTTCCGACTGCGTTGGCGCCACTCCTCATTAAGCTGTTAACGAATGAACGGATGGCCTTGATGATTACCATCATAACTGCTGCTACAGCTGGGATTATGCTACAAGAAGGTTATGCGGCGATCATGCAGATGGAACTTACTCTTTATATTTTATTTAGCGGTTTGCTCAGCTTGTATTTATTAGGAAATAATGGACGACGCTCTAACATTTTGCGAACAAGCATAGGGGTTGCAGTTGCCAATATTTTATTTATAGGTTTTTACTTGTTAATGACACAATCGAATTATGAGCTGAATGAATTGATTTTCTATTTCGCTGCAGCAATCGCTTCGGGCATATTATCTGGCGCGCTCACGATTGGCCTCATGCCTTTCTTTGAATCTGGCTTCGGTTTATTATCCGATATGCGCTTAATTGAATTGTCCAATCCGAACCATCCGTTATTGAAAAAAGTATTGACGGAGACGCCCGGCACGTACCACCATAGCGTCATGGTCGCGAACTTGGCAGATGCAGCATGTGAGTCGGTAGGCGGGAATGGGCTATTGGCGAGGGTAGGAAGCTATTATCATGACATTGGAAAAACGATTCGACCGACGTTTTTTATTGAAAATCAGCATGGAGGGCAAAATCCTCATGACGAATTGCCGCCGGATAAGAGCAAGGATATTATTATTGCTCATGCGGTTGATGGAGCAGAGCTGCTGAAAAAGCATAAAATGCCTGCTGAAATCATCGATATTGCCAGGCAGCATCACGGAACAAGTTTGCTAAAATATTTTCATGTTAAAGCTCGTGAAATGGGACAAGATGTTAAAGAAGCTGATTATCGCTATCCTGGTCCGAAACCGCAAACGAAGGAAATTGCAATCATATCGATAGCTGATAGTGTGGAGGCGGCTGTCCGTTCGATGAAAGATCCGACGCCTGAAAAAATTGCCAATCTTGTCAAAGCAATTATTACGGACAAGCTGAATGACGGGCAGTTTGACGAATGCGATTTATCAATGAAAGAGCTTCGGAAAGTTGAAAAAGTCATTTGTGAGACGCTGAATGGCATTTTCCATAGCAGAATTGAATATCCAGAATAACTTTTAAAGGAAGGTGATTGAATGCTGGAACTTTATTTCAATGATGAAACGGGTACTGTAAAAGAAGAAGTGGAAACGTTAGTACGAAACGTATTAAATCATGCAGCTGAAATGGAAGGGCTTTCTGGACATCCTGAACTGTCTGTAACATTTATGACGGATGAGGAAATTCGGAAAGTGAATGCAGAATACCGCGGTAAAGATACGCCGACGGATGTTATTTCTTTTGCTTTGGAAGAAATGGCTGAAGGAGAAGTCGCGATAATTCTTGAAGATGATATGCCGACTGTATTAGGAGATATCCTCATTTCCGTAGAAACAGCTAAAAGGCAGGCGAAGGAATATGGGCATGATGAGCAAAGAGAAATTGGTTTCTTGGCACTTCATGGCTTCCTGCATCTTTTAGGGTACGACCATATGACTGAAGAGGAAGAAAAGGAAATGTTCGGCAGGCAGAAGGAGATTCTCACATCATTCGGACTTGAAAGGTGAGGTAGCATGCATCGTTTTTTCAAGTCTTTCTATTATGCGATGAAGGGGATTCTTCATGGATTCGCATCCGAAAGAAATTTGAAGTTTCATCTTGCGGCAGCGGTACTGACGATTGTTCTTGGTTTTTTAAGCGGTTTGTCACAGATGGAATGGTTGATCATCATTATGTTGATCGGCGGGATGATTGCTCTTGAACTGATGAACACTGCAGTTGAAAGGGCAGTGGATTTAGTGACCGATGAATTCCACTTGTTGGCGAAACAAGCAAAAGATCTTGCTGCAGGTGCAGTTTTAATATTTGCAATCGCAAGTGCAATGATCGGTCTCATCATTTTCATCCCAAAATGGTTTTTATAAATTACGTTAGAGAGGTTTTTTTATGGATAAAGAAAAGTTAATGTTAGAGGCAAAGAAAGCCCGAGAAATGGCATATGTGCCTTATTCAAAATTTCCTGTAGGAGCAGCTCTTCTGTCGGAGGATGGGAAGGTGTACCACGGCTGCAATATCGAGAACTCTGGATATAGTATGACGAATTGTGCTGAGCGGACAGCATTTTTCAAGGCAGTTTCAGAAGGTGTTAAAACGTTTAAAGCGCTTGCTGTTACTGGTAATACGGAAGGTCCTATTTCTCCTTGTGGCGCTTGCCGACAAGTGATTGCGGAGTTTTGTGACGGTTCAATGCCGGTCTATTTAACAAATTTAAAAGGTGATGTACAAGAAACAACAGTTGCCGAACTCCTTCCAGGTGCTTTTACGAAGGAGGATTTATCATATGCTGCAAGACAACAATAATCCATTCAAATCCGGTTTTATCTCCATCATTGGTAGACCGAATGTAGGGAAGTCTACGTTTTTAAATCGTGTTGTCGGGCAAAAAATTGCAATTATGAGCGATAAGCCGCAAACGACGAGGAACAAAGTGCAAGGTGTTGTGACGACCGATCATTCGCAGCTCATTTTTATCGATACACCAGGTATTCACAAGCCGAAGCACAAATTAGGGGATTTCATGGTGAAATCAGCAAGAAATACGTTAAAAGAAGTCGATGTCATCATGTTTATGGTGAATGCGAATGAGCCGATTGGCGGCGGTGACCGTTTCATTATCGACATGCTTGAAAAGACGGAGACACCTGTCTTTTTAGTAATCAATAAAATCGATCTCGTTCATCCTGACGATCTTTTGACGATTATTACTTCTTACACGGAAGAGTATAATTTTGCTGAAATTGTGCCTTTATCGGCTTTAAACGGCAATAATGTAGAACGTCTTATGGAAACTTTGACGAATTATTTGCCAGAAGGTCCTAAGTATTATCCTGATGATCAAGTGACCGATCATCCAGAACGGTTTATCATTTCAGAATTGATCCGAGAAAAGGTGCTCCATTTGACGCGTGAAGAAATTCCCCATTCGATAGCAGTCGTCATTGAGAAGATTGATCGTGAAGAAGAACGAAATATCGTGAATGTCATGGCGACAATCGTTGTAGACCGTGACTCACAAAAAGGCATCATAATTGGGAAAAAAGGTGCTTTATTGAAAGAAATTGGCACTCGCGCAAGACGTGATATTGAAATGCTGTTAGGTTCGAAAGTATTTTTGGAACTATGGGTAAAAGTGCAAAAGGATTGGCGAAATAAACCCGGACAGCTCCGTGAATTTGGATTCCGCGAGGATGAATATTAATCATGCTGTTTACTGATTAAACAAAGCTGAAGAAGGAGTGGTTGCCTTGCTAAATAAATGGGAAGGAATCATTCTCAAAAGCATACCATATGGCGAGGCCAACAAAATTGTAACGGTTTATACACGGGAAGCCGGCAAAATGACAGCTATGGCGAGAGGTGCGAAGAAGCCGGCAAGCAGATTGGCTGCTGTTACGCAAAATTTCACTCACGGATATTTTCTTATTCGTACAGGTCGGGGAATGGGGACGTTGGAACAGGGCGACCCGATTGATTCTATGCGTCATATTCGAGAAGATCTTGAAGCGACCGCGTATGCGAGTTATGTTGTCGAATTGATTGATAAGCTTACGGATGATCTTGACCAGCGAGCGAACGTATTCGGCTTATTACAGGCGGCATTGCATGCCATCAATGAAGGATATGATCCAGAAGCGATCAGCTTATTTGTCGAGTGGAAAATGTTGCCTGTAGCAGGTGTCCATCCAGTACTCCATCAATGTGCAAATTGTGGAGCGACAGAAGGGGAATTCGCATTTTCGTTTCAGGAGATAGGTTTTCTCTGTCATCGTTGCTTTTCGACCGATCCTTATTTAATACGTATTACCCCTACTCAACTAAGGCTTATTCGGACATTTTATACAGTGCCGATTGAGCAAGTTGGTTCTTTGACACTTAAACGGGCGACGAAGCAATTTATGAAAAAATTAGTCCGCACAGTATATGATGAACAGACCGGTATCCGATTGAAATCGAGAGCGTTTCTTGACCAGTTGGAAAGGACGCCTGAGCTGTTTCCGAAAAGAGAAAACCCGGAAAAAAAGGATGATTAAGTCCTTTTCTTCCGGGTTATTCTATTTCATTTTATTAAAAAGTTAAGTGCTTTTCGATGTATTCTTTTACATCAGCGATCGGCATACGTACTTGTTCCATTGAATCGCGATGTCTCACTGTCACTTGGCGATCTTCTTCGGAGTCAAAATCATACGTAATGCAGAATGGCGTTCCGATCTCATCCTGTCTGCGGTAGCGGCGACCGATCGACTGGGAATCATCGTATTGGACGACGAAATGCTTTCTCAATTCCGCATATACTTCATCTGCACCTTCAGATAGCTTTTTCGATAAAGGCAAGACTGCCGCCTTCACAGGTGCAATGGCAGGGTGGAAACGCATCACTGTACGTTTATCATCGCCTTCCAATTGTTCTTCTGCATAAGCATCGCAAAGGAACGCTAATGTTACGCGGTCCGCACCGACGGAAGGCTCTATGCAATACGGAATGAATTTTTCGTTTGTAACAGGGTCTTGATAATGGAAATCTTCTCCTGAATGTTCCATATGACGTGAAAGGTCGAAATCTGTACGGTTCGCAATGCCCCAAAGCTCGCCCCAGCCGAATGGGAATTTATATTCAATATCAACTGTGCCTTTCGAATAGTGGGATAGCTCTTCTTCATTATGCTCACGCAGGCGAATGTTGCCGGCAGTTAAGCCGAGGTCAAGAAGCCATTGTTTCGAGAAGTCCCTCCAATATTCGTACCACTTCATATCTTCGCCCGGTTTGCAGAAGAACTCTAATTCCATTTGTTCGAATTCACGTGTTCTAAATGTAAAGTTTCCTGGTGTAATTTCATTCCTAAAGCTTTTACCAATTTGTGCAATACCAAATGGCATTTTTTTGCGCATGGAGCGCTGAACATTTTTAAAGTTTACGAAAATACCTTGTGCAGTTTCTGGACGTAAAAAGATTTCGTTTGCAGATGAATCTGTTACACCTTGAGAAGTTTTAAACATTAGATTAAATTGGCGAATGCCTGTATAATCCATAGCGCCGCAAGTTGGACATGCGATTTGATGTTCTTGGATCAATTCCTCCATTTTCTCGAAAGGCATGCCGTCAACGACCATTTCAATGCCTTTTGCATCCAATGCATCTTCAATCAGTTTGTCTGCACGATGGCGCGTTTTACACTTTTTACAGTCGATCATTGGATCATTGAAGTTGCCAATATGGCCAGATGCTTCCCAAACTTTAGGGTTCATAAGGATTGCTGCATCTAATCCTTCGTTATATGGAGACTCTTGGACAAATTTTTGCCACCAAGCACGTTTAATATTATTTTTCAATTCGATGCCTAATGGGCCATAATCCCAAGTGTTCGCCAGCCCACCATAAATTTCAGAGCCAGGAAAGACGAATCCTCTCTGTTTTGATAAGTTCACAATTTGCTCCATGTTCAACATAGATCATCCCTCCAAATAAAATAAGCACCCATCCCCGGACGTAACGTCCGGGGACGAGTGCGTGTTCACCCGCGGTTCCACCCCGATTGGTTGAATAACAACCCTCTTTGGAAATCGATAGCTCAAGGTTGCCGTTTCATGCCGGTGCGGACTTTCACCAATCCCCGCTCGCTAATGTTGGCATTACTTATAGACCTGTCGTCGCTTATTCAATTACATAGTAGATAAATTCTGTATTAGTGTAGCATGGATGTTGAATCTCTGCAATCTTTTGTATGAAAGGAATGATATTATTTCCTCAAAGCCGCGGGGATAGGAAAAATAGAATCAAAATGCTATACTAATCAAGGATATATTATCGAACGATTAGGGCGGTGATTCATATGGAATTGAATAAGCGCCAGACCGAAATCCTTGAAATCGTCAAATTGGATGGTCCGATTACCGGTGAACAAATTGCCGAGCGATTGAAATTGGCGAGAGCGACGATTAGGCCGGATTTGGCAATCCTAACAATGGCAGGATTTTTAGATGCAAGGCCAAGGGTTGGTTATTTTTATTCCGGAAAAAAGCCGACCCAATCGGTGTCAGATGGAATGATCGGCATGAAAGTCGGGGATTTCCAGTCAATCCCTGTCGTCGTGAACGAAAATGTATCGGTCTATGATGCGATTTGTCAAATGTTTTTAGAAGATGTAGGCACGCTCTTCGTTGTTGATAAATCTTCTTGCTTGTCAGGTGTGTTATCAAGAAAAGATTTGCTACGCACAAGTATTGGCACAACCGAATTGGAAAAATTACCGGTCCACGTCATTATGACACGAATGCCGAATATTACATATTGCAAAAAGCAAGATACGCTTATACATGCAGCAAAAAAGATGATGGATAAACAAATAGATTCCTTGCCTGTCATTGTTGAAAAGAGCAAGGGCCTTGAAGTAGTGGGAAGAATTACGAAGACGAATATAACTGCCGCTTTTCTTTCATTGGCGGAAGAGCATGAATTATGATCAATTACCCAAAAGCATAATGAGTAGGAGTGATCAAATGAGGAAATTGACATTGTTCATAGTTTCCGATTCTGTCGGCGAAACCGCAGATTTAGTTGCAAAAGCAGCAGCAAGCCAATTTAGACAGGACTTGGAAACAGTATCGATGAAACGTTTTTCCCACGTTGAAGATGAATCGCAGCTAACTGAAATCGCTTATTTGGCGAAAAGGCAAGATGCAATTATCATTTATACATTAGTAAAAAGCAATATGCGTCAAAAGCTGTTGGAAGAATGCCGCAAGCATCAGTTGAAATGCATTGATTTGTTAGGACCAATTGTCGATAAAATCAGTCAGCAGCTTACTGAGAAGCCTTTCGAAGAACCTGGACTTGTTAGGCAATTGGACAACGATTATTTCAAAAAAATTGAAGCGATTGAATTCGCGGTTAAATATGATGATGGAAGGGACCCAAGAGGTGTTTTAAAGGCTGATATTGTGCTTGTCGGCGTTTCAAGAACGTCAAAGACACCTTTATCGCAATACTTGGCACATCGCAGGTTTAAAGTTGCAAATGTGCCGTTAGTACCGGAGGTGGATCCTCCGGAAGAGCTTTATCAAATCGATCCAAATAAATGTTTCGGTTTAGTCATTTCTCCTTCAGTTTTAAATTCGATTCGAAGAGAGAGACTGCTCACTTTAGGGTTGAAAGATGATGCGAATTACGCACAAATCGACCGGATCAGGCAAGAATTAGATCATTTCAATAAAGTCGTTTCTAAGATAGGCTGCAAAGTGATTGATGTTTCCAATCGTGCTGTTGAAGAAACAGCAAATCTTATTATGAGCGAAATGTCAAATCGCTTTTAATTGTTTATTTGCATAGAACGTGTAGCATCCTTTGGAAGGACCACCCGGGCAAAATGGTTGGTTCTTCTTTTGCGGATGTGTACAATAGTTATTTGGTAAAACTTGAATTCGTCAATTTGATAAATAATAGTATGATGTTAAGAGCTTACTAAGTGCGTAAGTTGGATTAGTTGATGAGATGAAAGTTGAGTTGCAATTGTCATTACGTATATTCAATACTTTTTTTCGCATAATAATAGATTACGATGTATAATTTGAAACGAAATAAGCAAGGAAGAATATACTGAACGCTTTGAGTCAAACTAGAAAAAATAAAGGCGATTTGCAACAATTGCTTAACTACACTCTATTAATTTACAAATCATCACTTAAAAATTATTTTGTCGAAAAAGCAGGATTTGCGGAATCTATCTCGAATTCAGTAAGAGAGTGGAATGGTGATTCAATGACGAAAATACCAGAAGAGACAATTGAAGAGATCCGCTCGAAAACAGATATTGTTGATTTGATCGGTGAATACGTCCAGCTAACAAAAAGGGGGAAGAACTACTTCGGCTTATGTCCTTTCCATGGCGAAAGCACGCCATCTTTTTCAGTTACTGAAGAAAAGCAATTATTTCATTGTTTTGGCTGCGGTGCGAGCGGAAATGCCATTACATTCGTTATGGATATTGAAAACGCTACGTTTACCGAAGCAGTTTCTAAACTTGCAAGCCGATCAGGGATTGCAATTGAAACATTTAGCGCAGACGGAGCTGTTCAAAAGAAAAGTAATGAGCATCAGTCTCTTTTAGATGCGCACGCATTTGCTGCTAATTTCTATAGTCATTTATTACTTAATACGGTTGAGGGCGAAAAGGCCTTGCATTATTTGGAGAATAGAGGATTTACCCGTGAGCATATCGAAAAGTATGGTATAGGTTGGTCCTTGGAAGATAGGGAAACGTTAACTCAATTATTGCAGCGGAAAAAATTTGATATGAAGGAGATGGAAAAAGCAGGTCTCATTATTATGAAACAAGATGGGACAGGCTATTTTGACCGTTTTCGTGGACGTATCATGTTCCCGCTTCATGACGATAATGGAAATGTAGTCGGCTTTTCTGGAAGGCGTCTTTCTGATTCAAAAGAAGAAGCTAAGTACTTAAATAGTCCAGAAACCCCCATTTTTGAAAAGAGCAGACTGCTTTATAATTTTCACCAAGCGCGTCTTAATGTACGTAAATCGGGTAAAGTAATACTATTTGAAGGATTTATGGATACAATTGCCGCAGAACGTGCAGGAATTTTGAATAGCGTGGCAGTAATGGGAACATCCTTATCTGAAACACATCTATTGAAATTGAAACGCATTGCAAATCAACTGATCATCTGTTGCGATGGAGATGATGCAGGTTGGGAGGCAGCAAAACGGTTTGCAAATCTATCCATTCAAAAAGGATTGGATACGCAAATTGCTTTATTGCCAGGAAAAATGGATCCTGATGAATATATTGCTACCTTTGGAGGCGATGCTTTCGTCAACAAGGTAATTGGCAATCCATATTCATATATGTCTTTTATCATTGCTTATGCAAAACGATCAAAAAACCTATCACATGAAAATGATGTGTTGCAATATATCCATGAAGTATTGGAAGAACTTGCACCTAAGTTATCCCCGATCGAGAAAGATTTAATGATACGCCAGTTATCCGCAGAAACCGGTGTATCAGCCGAAGCGCTCCACGAGCAATTGACAAAACGGTTAGGCAAAATGGCCAAGCAGGAAAAAGCGCAATGGCAAGAATCACGACTCGAACAAGCTGCACCAATAGCGGCACCACGTAAAATGACGAGTATAGATCGGGCTGAACGATTGTTGCTATGCCATCTTCTCAATGACGGAGCCTTATTCGATAGGGTAAGGCAAGATCATCAGGAGATGTTCATCCGGGAAGATTATTCGACAATCTTCGTCAAGTTAGCCGGATTTTACGAACAACATGGCGAGCCGGATTTTCATAGATTTGCGGAAACGATCGAGGATCGTGAACTTCGTAAAATTGTAATGGAAGCGGCAATGATGGATAGAGATCCGGAGTCTGGAGAGCAAGAAGTGAATGATTGTATTCATCATTTGGCCAAGCAACGCATTATCCAGAAAATTGAAGAGATGATGCATGCATCAAAAGAAGCAGAAAAAATGAACGATCATACCCGGGCACTGGAGCTGGCCAGGGAAATTATACAGCTCCGGAAATCATTATCGGCAATGTAGAGCCGTATTCCGGCGAATTAAGGAGGAACGGGTATTATGACTAAAAAAGAGCAATCCGGAGAATTGGAGAACGAAATGACATTAGAAGAAGTAAAAGCTAATTTATTAGAAGCAGGCAAAAAATCGGGTGAATTAACGATTGAGGAAGTAACAGAAAAACTATCCGCATTTGAAATGGAGCCCGACCAATTTGAAGAATTCCTTGATCAGATTGAAGCCCAAGGGATCGAAATGGATCGAAAAGACGATGATGAAGACGGAGGAAAGGAAGAAGAACAATTCGACCTAAATGATTTAAGTGTGCCTCCCGGCGTCAAAATTAACGATCCTGTGCGCATGTATCTGAAAGAAATCGGCCGGGTCGATTTATTGACTGGTGATGAAGAGGTCAAATTAGCGATCCGTATCCAAGAAGGCGTGGAAGCGGAACAAAAGCTTGCCGAATTGGATAAGCCCGACCCTGAACTTGAAGAAATCGTCTTTAGGGGGGAAAATGCCAAGAAAAAACTAGCGGAAGCCAATCTCCGGCTCGTCGTCAGCATTGCAAAACGATATGTTGGTCGTGGAATGCTGTTCCTTGATTTGATTCAAGAAGGGAATATGGGTCTTATTAAAGCCGTAGAAAAATTTGACCATACGAAAGGATTTAAGTTTAGTACGTATGCGACATGGTGGATCCGTCAAGCGATTACCCGTGCCATTGCGGACCAGGCGAGAACAATCCGAATCCCGGTTCATATGGTTGAAACGATCAATAAATTAATTCGTGTGCAGCGTCAATTGCTGCAAGATTTAGGTCGTGAACCGTCACCTGAGGAAATCGGGGAGGAGATGGATTTAACAGCAGAAAAAGTGCGTGAAATCTTAAAGATTGCTCAAGAGCCTGTATCGCTGGAAACGCCGATTGGAGAAGAAGATGATTCGCATTTAGGTGATTTCATCGAAGACTCTGAGGCACAATCCCCTTCTGATCATGCAGCGTATGAATTGCTGAAAGAGCAGTTGGAAGACGTATTGGATACATTGACAGACAGAGAAGAAAATGTTCTAAGACTTCGCTTCGGATTGGACGATGGCAGAACTAGAACGCTTGAAGAAGTCGGGAAAGTGTTCGGTGTAACTCGTGAGCGCATCCGTCAAATTGAAGCAAAAGCTTTGCGTAAGTTAAGACACCCATCGCGAAGCAAACGATTGAAAGATTTCTTGGAGTAATTTCCAATCTTATATAGCGAATTGGATAGGCTATCCGAAAAGTGGCGAATTACTTTTCGGACAGCCTTTTTTATAAGAATAGGGGCTTGGTTTGGTCATGAGTGTACAAAGAAAAAAAATCATCACAACAGAAATCAAATATTGGAAACAGCATAATTTATTGCCGGAGCATTATTGCGATTTCTTGCTGACGCTGTATACAGAGGGAGAAGAGGTAGAAAGCAAACCTTCTTCTGCTATCCTATCAAAAGAAAAGAAAACAATTAAAATGCAATATATTTGGTTGGCAATTATCGGCTTGGCAGTTAGCGCATCATTATTCATTTTTAAAGACAATCCCCTCATTCCAATGAGTATCGCTACGATTACGGTAATCTCTTTGTTGATTGGAAGTATGAACAGTAGGCTTCTAAAAAAAGGGATCGTTCCTTTTTTGTATGTGTTATGTGCAATGATTTTGCTATGCATGTCATTAGTTGTTTGGATGAGTTTTTTTGAAGGACAAACGATGTTATTAATTGCTTTGCTTATATTGAATTGTGTTTTATGGCTATTCGCCGGAAGGATGCTTAAACTTATCTATTTCACGATTTCCGGGGCTGCAGGCTTGCTACTTATTATCGGTTTTTTGTTTACATCTCTATGAGAATATAAACTTCATTCTATAGAATGTTGTGAATCAATGATTATATTCGGTATAATAAGAATGTAAGCGTTCACAACAAAGGGGATGAAGAAATTGAATTTCGATTTAACAGATGAACAACAGATGATCCGGAAAATGATGCGGGAGTTTGCAGACGAAGTTGTCGCTCCTGGAGCCATCGAGAGGGACCGGACAAAAGAATTCCCGAAAGAGATTTTTAAACAGCTTTCGGATATGGGAGTAATGGGACTTCCTTTTCCGGAACAGTACGGTGGCGGTGGAGGCGACACGATTAGTTTTGCCATTGTCACAGAAGAGTTGAGCCGTGCTTGCGCTTCAACCGGCATCACGTATTCTGCGCACATTTCATTGGGGGGAGCTCCATTATATTTGTTTGGTACCGAGGAGCAAAAAGAAAAATATTTAACGCCGATATGTAAAGGGGAAACATTCGGCGCATTTGGATTGACAGAGCCTAATGCAGGTTCGGACGCGGGGGGGACGCAGACGACTGCACGTGAAGAAGGCGATGAATTTGTCATTAACGGTTCCAAAGTATATATTACGAATGCAAGCCATGCAAGGCATCTTGCGCTCACTGCTATTACTGGCCAAGAAAATGGAAAGAAAGAAATAAGTGCCATTATCGTTCCGACAAATAGTGAAGGATTCACCATTATCGATAACTATGAAAAAATGGGGCTGAACGCGTCCAATACGACGGAATTGGTATTGGACAATGTTCGCGTGCCGAAAGAAAATTTATTAGGAAAACGCGGCCACGGTTTTCGCCAGTTTTTAGTTACGTTAGATGGTGGACGTATTGGCATTGGTGCAATGGCTGTAGGAATTGCCCAAGCAGCTTTTGATCGGGCATTACGCTATTCCAAGGAACGGAAACAATTTGGAAAAACATTATCGGAATTCCAAGTAATTCAGTTTAAATTGGCTGATATGGCAATGAAAATTGAACTAGCGCGTAATATGGTCTATAAAGCAGCATGGTTAAAAGACCAAGGACGTCCGTTTACGAAGGAAGCGGCAATGTGCAAATTATACGCTTCAGAAATTGCGATGGAAATTGCCGATGAAGCGATCCAAATTCATGGAGGCTATGGATATATGAAAGAATATGAAGTCGAACGCTATATGCGGGATGCAAAATTGCTCGAAATCGGTGAAGGAACTTCAGAAGTCCAAAGAATGGTCATTGCGCGCCAAGTTGGTGTTTAATGGAAAAGAGCTCAATACTGTGAAATCATTAGACCAATAATAAATTGTCCGATCAACGGCAATTCTCTTCGAAACGCTGAATTTCGTTTGTGGGGAATCCATTACGATTATCCAAGAAAGCGATAAGAATGATTGCGAACATATGAAAAGGAAAATCACAATCCAAACGCCAATTTTATTGAACGGTTTAGCAGCTTCCTTGGAAATCGAGCCTTTTAAGTAATTTTTGTGTTTATGGTCGAATTTCCAAAAACAGATACCGACAAAAATCGGAAAAAGTTTGTCTAAATTGTCACAAACGGTTAAATGAATAAGGATAACTCTTTCAGTTTTTCATCGAATACAGTACAATGATAGTTGTGTACTGTATTATTTACAGAATAGATCCCGGTGAAGGAGGGTAATTCAATGAAAAACAATCCTGTAGTGCCTTATATCCTTATTTTTGCGCTTGGATTAGGACTTATTTTCTTCATGTCTCTTTACGGTATTGAACAAAAAGATGAAATCGCAGGTTCGGATGAAGAGGGAAATACAGAAGAAAATGCAGCAGCCGAGGATTTTGATCCTGAGGAATTCGTCCAAGGCCAATGTATTACTTGTCACGGTGATGACTTGACTGGAAACATGGGACCAAGCCTTGTTGGCTTAACTGAAACTCCAGAAGAGATTCACGACATCATCAAGAATGGTACACAAGGCGGAATGCCACCATTCGGCAGCAAGCTTGAAGATGATCAAATCGATCAATTGACAGAGTATCTTCTATCTCTTAAATAAGTAGTGGAGAGTCATCGGAAGTCGGCACCTTGCTGATGTTCCGATGACTCTTTTCAATTCAATAAGCTGCCTGCTTTTGATAAAGTAAGCAATAGTTATATAACGAATTGGAAAGGTGGCGGTTAATTGAATACTGTGAAATTGTCTGATCGTCTTGCGGCAGTAGCGTCTTTTGTAGAAGAAGGGGCCGTTCTTGCTGATATTGGAAGCGATCATGCTTATTTGCCGTGTTATTTAGTTCATGCACATAAAATCGAGAGAGCGATAGCGGGGGAAGTCGTCAAGGGGCCATTTGAATCCGCAGTGAAAAATGTAAAACGTGAAGGATTGGATGATCATATTACGGTTCGTTTAGCGAATGGATTGTCGGCTATTAAAGAGCATGATCAAGTCGATACTGTGACGATTGCAGGAATGGGAGGTCCGTTGATTGCTACTATCCTGCAGGAAGGAAAGGATAAGCTCTTTTCCGTAAAACGGATTATAACGCAACCGAATATTCACGCTTCTTCTATTCGTCAGTGGGCGATGGAAAACGGATGGAAGATTGTCAATGAGCAAATTTTAAAAGAAGACGGCAAAATTTATGAAATTATCGTATTGGAAAAAGGCAAATCGGTATATGATGATTTGGAAATTGCTGTAGGACCTTTTTTATTGCAACAACGCTCGGATACTTTTTTAGAAAAATGGAATCGCGAAGTTTTAGAGTGGCAACGTGTCTTGCAATCTTTGGAGCATGCGGCAGAAACGGAAGAAATCCGTTTGAAAAAAGATCATTTGAGCAAGCGAATCCAATTAATAGGGAAGGTGTTGTCAGATTGAAGAAAGTGAATGGACATGAAATCATATCTTTGTTTGAGCAATGGTCGCCTAAAAGATTCGCGGAAGACTGGGACCCGGTCGGTTTGCATATCGGTCAATTAAACCGTCAAGTTGAAAAAGTGTTAGTAACATTAGATGTCAACGAAGATGTTATTGACGAGGCGATTGAAGCAGGGGCGAATTTAATTATTGCCCACCATCCACCGATTTTCCGCCCAATGAAGCATATTTGGACGGATACTCCTCAAGGAAGAATGGTCGAAAAATGTATCAAGTATGATATTTCCGTTTATGCAGCTCATACAAATTTGGACGTTGCATCCGGTGGAGTCAATGATTTATTAGCTGACAAGTTAGGTTTGAATCATTTGGAAGTGATGGAAGTGACACATTCTGACCCGCTTTATAAATTGGCTGTTTTTTGTCCTGTTGAACAGGCGGATGAATTGCGTGCAGCATTGACTAAAGCAGGAGCTGGCGCGATCGGAGATTATGCAGGGTGCAGCTTCACTTCTACAGGCATCGGACGCTTCTTGCCACAAGACGGTGCCGATCCTTTCATCGGAGAAATCGGCAAAATGGAACAAGTTGAAGAGGAACGGATCGAAGTCGTATTGCCGGGACCGTTGCGACAAAAAGTGTTAAAAGCAATGCTTGATGCCCATCCGTACGAAGAGCCTGCGTATGATTTTTTTGTTTTGGACCAACGGACGGATGCGTACGGTTTAGGCCGTGTCGGCACGATCAAAGAACCAGCGAAGCTCGATGATTTTGCGGATTATGTAAAAGAGGCGTTGGACGTACCGGCATTGAGAATTGTCGGCGATGGCAATAAAATCGTGAAGAAAGTGGCAGTATTAGGTGGAAGCGGCAGCAAATACATTCATTCTGCGAAAAGGAAAGGTGCAGATGTATTTGTAACAGGGGATATTGACTTTCATACGGCCCAAGATGCAGAAGCGATGGGATTATCGATTATAGATCCTGGTCACCATGTTGAAAAAGTGATGATTGCAGGCGTGGCGCTTAAAATGGAACAGCTCTGTAAAGAGAGTGGATATGAGGTTACTTTTATCCAATCAGTAATCGATACAGAGCCATTTCGATTCATTTAAAAAATGGACTGCCTTCTCTCGGTTAGACGATGAAGGCAGTCCGTATTTTTACAATGTAGCGTACGGTTCAATTCGTTTGACCGGTTCAGGATTTTTGATTTTCGGCAAAATCTTTTCCAATTGAAATTTCCGCTCTGGTATATGCGTATCTGCGTTATTCGGATCAAATTTTTCAAGGAAGCTGATCACTTCACGCACAACTAAAGTTGGAGTTGAAGCTCCAGCTGTTACAGCGACCGTTTCTACGCCTTTCAGCCAGTCGATGTTAATTTCCGATACGTCAGAAATGCGATAGGAAGGCGTGTTGGCAATTTCAACTGACACTTGAGTTAAACGGTTTGAGTTGTTGCTTTTCGGGTCGCCGACAACGATTAGCAAATCGGCTTCTCCTGCCTGCTCAGCAACTGCTTCCTGCCGTACTTGTGTAGCAAGGCATATTTCTTTATGCTCTTCAATATGAGGGTATTTTTCTTTGAGAGCTTCCATAATATGCGCAACATCCCATTGACTCATCGTTGTCTGGTTCGTAACGAGCAACTTGTCGCTTTCCACATTCAAAGAGGCTACATCTTCTATCGTTTCGATAAGATGGACAGCGTGCGGCGCAACTCCAATTGCCCCTTCCGGTTCCGGGTGGTACTTTTTCCCGATATAAATAATTTCATACCCCTCGGAAGTTTTTTGTTCAATCAAATCGTGGGTGCTTGTAACATCCGGACATGTAGCATCTATCGAAACAAGACCTTTTTTGCGGGCCAATTCACGAACTTCCGGCGATACGCCGTGCGCAGTGAAAATAACTGTGCCCTTCTCTACTTGTTCTAAAATTTCTAAACGGTTTTTTCCGTCTAATGTAATAATGCCGTCCTGTTCAAATGCATCTGTTACATGTTTGTTATGGACAATCATGCCTAATATATAGATAGGTCTCGGCAATGTTTTGTCGAGCGCCGCATTTCTTGCGATAACCATTGCATCGACAACCCCATAACAGTAGCCGCGTGGGGAAATCTTTAAAACTTTCATCCGTTCCTCACTCCTCTAAAGTGATCTATACCTATTATAGCGGAGTTAGGCGTACGTTTCAAAATTATAAAGTGGGCGGCTGGAATATCCTTGGAGTGGAAGCGTTTGTTGGTGCACTTCGTGCTGCTGCGGAGGCAGCTCTTTGCGCAGTGGCTGCAGTTCCACCGGCGCCACCAGCTGCTGCAGTGGCGCTATTTGCCGACGGCAGAGATTGGAAACCTTTATATAATCTCCACATCGCCGGCAAATTTTGGAACATAGGTGCAATTTGCTGGACTAATGGAGCATATTGCTGTGCAGTATTTAAAAAGCGGTTGGCCGTTTGCATGTACATTTCCATCCTTGACGGTCCTTGCTGCATGCCTGCGGGACCGGGTCCTTGCCTGAACGGAGCCCTTTGCGACCCTTGAAAAGGCGCTCTTGGCGGCTGATTGAAAAACTGCTGTGTTGGAGCGCCAAAGCCCATTGGCCTCATTCCAAACGGTGACGGCTGTTGACGGGCGAATGGATAGAAGGATTGATATCTCATGATGAAACCCCTTTCCTTTGGTCAATATATACTTTCACATATATACTATGCGAAAATCACGTACGATGGAACGGAATCATGCTACAATAGGAATACGTTAGGAGGCATAATGAATGTCCAAATTTACTGATTATCAATTCAAACCATTTATCCGCGAAGCGATTGCCCGATTAGGATTCGAACAACCGACTCCTATCCAAAAAGAGATGATTCCTCTGATTTTAAAGGGGAGCAACGCGATTGGACAAGCTCATACAGGTACGGGGAAGTCACATAGTTTCCTCATCCCGTTATTGGAGCGCATAGACCAAGAGTCAGATGAGCTGCAAGCAGTTATTACAGCCCCTACTAGGGAGCTTGCAACGCAGCTGCATGAAGAACTTAAGAAATTGATTGCTGAGACTACAATTAAAACTGCTTTACTAATAGGTGGAACGGATAAACAGCGTTCCATTGGAAAATTAAAATCGACGCCTCAAATTGTTGTTGGGACACCGGGCCGTATTCGTGATTTATCAACAGAAGGGGCATTGCCGATCCATACTGCTTCCATCTTAGTCATTGACGAGGCTGATTTGGCATTTGACATGGGATTCATTGAAGATATTGATCAGTTCGCTTCAAAAATGCCAGCAGAGCTTGAGATGTATGTATTTTCAGCGACAATTCCTGAAAAGCTAAAGCCTTTTCTCTCAAAGTATATGGATAGTCCTGTCCATATCCAAATTGGCAAGAGAAAGCCATTAACGGAAGGCATGCATTATTCACTTGTTCCTGTTCGAAGCATGGATCGGAAAAAGAAATTATTGTCCGTATTGAAATCTATTAATCCGTATCTATCAATCATTTTTACAAATACAAAACAGAATGCAGATGAAGTTGCGGATTATTTGGCAGATCACGGCATTAAAGCTGGCAGGATCCACGGAGCTTTAACACCTCGGGAACGGAATCGAATGATGAAGCAAATTCGCGATCTTGAGTTCCAATATATTGTTGCGACAGATCTTGCGGCGAGGGGAATCGACATACCAGGAGTAAGTCACGTTGTCAATTATGAGCTGCCAGATGACTTGGAGTTTTTCATCCATCGTGTTGGCCGAACGGCAAGGGCAGGGCTTGAAGGAATTGCAATAACTTTATATGCGCCTTCGGAAGACGACAAAATCGTCCAAATCGAAAAAATGGGAATCCCATTTGTCCATGAAGATGTGCGCAATGGCGAATGGTTTGAAGTGAAAGACCGCCATGCGAGAAAGAATCGTGTAAAAGAAGTCGATGAGTTAGACCGGAAAGCGGCATCTTTCGTAAGGAAACCAGCAAAAGTAAAACCAGGATATAAAAAGAAAATGTCTAAAGAAATTGAGGATTTTAAGAGGCGGGAAAGGAGATTGAAACGAAGAAATGGGAAAAAATGATCAACTATTATTAGGTTCGCATGTTTCAATGAGTGGCAAGAAAATGTTGTTAGGTTCAAGTGAAGAAGCGTTGGGCTACGGCGCTACCACTTTCATGATTTATACAGGTGCTCCCCAAAATACGAGGAGAAAGCCGATTGAAGAGCTGAACATTGAAGCGGGCCAGGCACATATGAAGGAAAATGGCATGTCAAACATTGTTGTGCATGCTCCATATATTATTAATATAGGGAACACGACCAAACCTGAAACGTTCAGATTAGGTGTCGATTTCCTGCAGCAAGAAATCGAACGGACTGCAGCATTAGGTGTGGATCAAATTGTTTTGCATCCAGGTGCGCATGTTGGGGCAGGGGCCGATCAAGGTATTGCAAAAATTATTGAAGGGCTCAATGAAGTGCTATCCAGCAAATCAGATGTCCGAATTGCTCTTGAAACGATGGCTGGCAAAGGAAGTGAATGCGGCCGGAGTTTTGATGAGTTAGCAAAAATTATAGATGGTGTGACGAATAACGAAAGGCTGTCTATTTGCTTTGATACTTGTCACGTCCATGATGCTGGATATGATATTGTGAACGATTTTGACGGCGTTTTAGATGAATTCGATCGAATCATTGGTAAAGACCGGATTTCAGTCATCCACGTGAACGATAGTAAAAATGAGCGTGGGGCAATGAAAGACAGGCATGAAAATATTGGCTTCGGCCATATTGGCTTTGATCCACTCTGTTATATCGTGCATCATCCTGAATTTACAGCGATCCCTAAAATTTTGGAGACGCCATTCATTGGGAGTGACCCTAAAAAGAAAAAAGCACCGTATGAGGTTGAAATTGAAATGTTGAGATCAAAAACTTTTGAACCTGATCGCCTCATGGCAAGCGTTTAACAAATGAAACCGTTGCAGGAAGAAGTTGTAAGTAAACTTCCTGCAACGGTTTTAATGTTATTTTAGCGAGTCTAAATAATATTGGAATAACTCCTCGCCCTTTCTTTCTCCAACCGCTCTCTTCACTTTCTCTACAAATTCAGGGGGAACACCGGTAAATAACCAATGGAGTGAAATGTCATCCAAAAGGGGCCGCAAAGCTCTAATTTCTTCAATGCTTAAGCGAACTCCATAAGAAGCAGCAAGTGCCTGTGCATCGCGATCGCTCGACATTTTCAAATCATTTATGAAGCGTATAAAATCCAATCTTCATCCATCCTTCTCAATGGGTTGTATTTCTGTCAACATTCCGCTATACTTTTACAGTAGTCTTAATCGTAATCATTCCTGTTTAAAAATGGGTGAATCGATTTCCGGGAACGATAAAACCGGAATTTTTTACAAGGAAGGAATCCTATTAATGAAAAAAACGATAATTGAATGTCAGAATGTAAGTTTTACATACGAGCATTCGACTGTACTTGAACATACTTCACTTGAAGTGAAAGAAGGGGAGTTCTGGGCGTTAATTGGGCCAAATGGATCCGGTAAATCTACATTGCTTAAAATTATCTTGGGCTTATTAAAACCTGATACAGGAACGGTAAAGCTTTTTGGGCAAAACATTGAGTCGTTTAAACAACGGGAGAGAATCGGATTCGTTTCGCAAAAGTCCAATGCGTTCAATTTGGGTTTCCCGGCAACTGTATTAGAAGTAGTGAAGAGTGGCTTAACGCGAAAAGTAGGTTTGTTTAAACCATTCTCCAAACAAGATGAAGAAACAGCAATGAATGCATTGCGAATCGTAAAAATGGAACAATTTGCGAGGAAAAATATTGGCGAACTTTCCGGCGGGCAGCAACAGCGGGTTTTCATTGCAAGGGCGCTTGTTGGGAAGCCCGATCTATTAATAATGGATGAGCCGACTGTTGGGATAGATCAGCAGAATGTCACATCTTTTTATACTATGCTAAAGGGTTTGAATCGTGAACATGGAATCGCGATTTTACTCGTTACGCATGAAATCGATCTTGTTACGGATTTAGCATCCCATGTCGCTTGCCTAAATCGCACGATTCATTTCCACGGTGTGCAATCGGAATATAAGAAAATGGATGACGCTGACATTTCTTCTTGGTATGGACATCCTGTAAGGCGAATCCATCATAGCAGCACGGAGGTGGAGGAATGATCAGTGCGATTTTGTCTTATGAATTTCTGCAAAACGCTTTTTTATCGGGCTTGATTATCGGAGTGATTGCTCCTCTATTAGGGCTATTTATAGTCGTGAGACGCTTAGCTTTAATAGCTGATGCATTGAGCCATGTTGCATTGGCGGGAATTGCGGGAAGTTTGTATTTAAGTCAGCAAGTATTGTTTTTCTCAGCATTGAATCCAGTATATTTAGGGATGGCGACTGCGGTCGGCGGTTCTTTGCTCATTGAAAAATTGAGAGGAGCATATCGTCATTTTGAAGAGCTTGCCATTCCGATTATTCTTTCAGCTGGGATTGGATTTGGTGCGATCTTCATTTCTTTGGCGAAAGGTTTCGGCTCTGATTTAGTAGGTTATTTATTTGGTTCTGTGTCAGCTGTAAGCAGGCAAGATTTATGGATTATACTTTTTACAGCGATCGTTGTTATTGCTTTCATTTATTTTTTCTATAAGGAATTATTTGCATTATCATTCGATACAGAGTATGCAAAGGTATCTGGGATTAACGGTAAAATTATACAAACATTCTTTATGATTATTGTAGCACTTGTAATAGGCGCTTCGATGCGGATTGTAGGAATTCTATTAGTCTCATCGCTTATGACCATCCCTGTTGCAGCTGCAATTCAAATGGCGAAAAGCTTTAAAGGGGCAATGTTTTATTCAATTGTCATAGGAGAGCTATCTGTTATTATTGGGCTATTTTCTGCATTTCATTTGGATATCGCACCAGGAGGAACGATCGTTCTTACATCGATTGTTATTTTACTAGTCGTCCTTGGATGGAAAAAAACGATTGGGAAGAAATCGGTTCAAAATAGGGAGGAGGATTTGGCATGACCTTAGACGAAGCGTGGCGCATTCTTCAAAGCAATCAATTCAAAAAAACAAAAAACAGAGATAGGATTTTAACTTACTTTTCCGAGCATGATCGTTATATTACAGCGAATGAAGTGCGGACATTCATGCTTGAAGACAATCCGAATATTAGTTTTGATACAATCTACCGAAACTTAACGACTTTTTCTGATCTTGGTATTTTGGAAGAGACTGAGTTGAACGGTGAAAAGCATTTTCGGATGCAATGTGATATTAGTGCCCATCACCATCATTTCATTTGCACAGCATGTGGCAAGACGAGAAATATTCCGCATTGTCCTATGGAATCGATCTCTGTCAATCTTTCAGGGTACGAGGTGGAGGGTCATAAGTTCGAAATCTATGGGAAATGTCCTATGTGCACGGCAAATTAATAATATTCCACTCATGGAAAGTCATGCAGATCAAAATGGTACCAATCTGTCATTCTGATTGATGAACTACACCCTGAAAAAGGGTAACAATTTTGAGTTGAAACAGGAGATTTCAATCTCTTGTCATTACAAATAAATCAAAAAACCGGATGAGAAAAGCGAGTCATTTTTCTCATCCGGTATTATTTTGAGTAGTAGGTGTAATGTTATTTTACAGGCTGTCCAGTAGGAAATAATTTTTTAATGTGGTGATCAGCTTCAAGCCAGCTATGTACTCGGATTACACCTTCGGGAATCGGTTTCCGGTTGTAAGGCGTATCGAACAGGATGACTGGGATAGTAAGCTCTTCGTGAATATCAACTGCATTATCATGTTTGTCTTCGAAAAAAGCATCTACTTTGAACTGTTTTGCAGCTTCAATTTTATAATGGCTACCAATCAATTCGATATGATCGAATGGGATATTTTGTTGTGCGAACCACTCATGTGTGCATTCAAGTACGTTTGCACCTCTCGCTGATATGAAGAAAAGCTCATAATGCTTTTGCCATTCTGTCAAGATCTGTTTAACATTTTCCTGAGCAGGTGATTCGGCATAAATGGTCGCTTCGGTTTGCCGATACCAATCATAAAAGGTTTCCGGGTCCACGTCAAATGCCTTTGTTAGGTCATACTCTTTTATATCGTCCAAGCATAGATTGCATCCGAAACGGTCATTGATGAAAGGGAGCAGGGAAGTAGGGCAAGTGACCGTACCGTCGATATCAATCCCAAAACGGATTTCCCTCATTCAACTGACCCGCTTTGCAACAGCAATTCTTCTTGCCGCTTTTTCTCGAAGTATTCTTCAGCCAATTTGTCAATTTCTATTTTCAACTCATCGACCATTGTTTCTTCAGGCACTTTCCGAACTGTTTTCCCTTTCATGAAAAGCAAACCTTCCCCACGGGCACCGGCGATGCCGATATCCGCTTCCCGTGCTTCTCCAGGACCATTTACAGCGCAGCCTAAAACAGCTACTTTAATAGGCGCTTTAATATTTGAAATATATTCTTCAACTTCATTTGCAATCGATATTAAATCAATTTCAATGCGACCGCATGTTGGGCAAGAAATAAGTGTTGCCGCATTCGATGAAAGGCCGAATACTTTTAACAATTCACGTGCTACTTTTACTTCTTGGACAGGATCAGCGCTTAAAGAAACGCGCATCGTGTTGCCAATTCCTGCAGATAGAAGCGTTCCAAGGCCCGCTGCGCTTTTTATAGAGCCTGCGAAGATTGTACCAGACTCTGTAATGCCTAAATGCAATGGATAGTCAAAAGCAGCTGCTGCCTTTTTATAAGCTTCGACCGCTAAATTTACATCGGAAGCTTTTAAAGAGACGATTATGTCATGAAAATCAAGATCTTCCAAGATTTTAATGTGATGGAGTGCACTTTCAACCATGCCGTCTGCAGTTGGGTAACCATATTTTTTAAGAATATGTTTTTCAAGGGATCCAGCATTCACGCCAATCCGAATCGGGATTCCTTTTTCTTTTGCTGCTTTAACGACTGCTTCCACTTTTTCTTGCCGACCGATATTGCCCGGATTGATCCGAATTTTATCAGCGCCTTGTTCAATTGCAATTAAAGCTAATTTATAGTCAAAATGAATATCAACTACAAGTGGAATGTTAATTTGCTTTTTAATTTCTCCGATTGAATATGCAGCGCGTTCATCTGGACATGCAACACGGACGATTTGGCAACCGGCTTCCTCTAGTCGTTTAATCTCAGCGACTGTCGCCTCTACATCATGTGTTTTCGTAGTTGTCATACTTTGAATGAATAACTCATCACTGCCACCGATAGTCAAGTTGCCGACGCGAACCGGGCGTGTTTTGGATCTGTGTATCATTTCGCTCATGGTCATTCTCTCCTTAAAAACTCATAACTATCTTCTATTTTATCAATCATCTACAAGAAAAGACAAGGAAGAGTACTTCTTTCTTCTAATCACAAAGCTTTTCAGTTGGATCTGCTAACGGTAATTTGACGGACAAACCTCCGACAATCGGTTGGTTTTGCAAATGAGGATTAAGGGAATAAAAAAGTGATAATCGATCGACAAATGTCGTATGTGGATCCGGATAAAGCGCAAAAAGTGACTCAATTGTATCTCCTGTAACAGTTGTGACGTTTATGACTTCAGTATGGTTCCGATCACAGGGCACTTCCTCTCCGTAAAATGCCGCAAGCGGGATTGTCCCATTTGAAAAGTCGATGCGTAATATATGAAAGATGATGAAAATGGCAAGTGCAGCTAGTAATGTTCGCATGATTATCCCCCCTTCAAATAATATATGTCCGAAGAGGGGAAGTATTCATCGTGCGGATTTTGGATAGTACTTTATAGCTGAAACAATATAAAGAAGGTGAACGATAGACGTTATGATGATTCCTGCAGTTTTGAAAGAAGGCAGGAAATCAATTGCTAACGTAACAATGAGTGGAACAGTAATAGCGATCGCGGCAGTCCTCCAAACGTGTCGGAATTCTGCACGTCTTTTCATAAGTTTTGCGGTCAAGGTTCCTAAATAAGCGAAGAGGCTAATGCGCACAAAGAGATAGAAAGTGGAAATGACCAATTGAAAAATGAAAGCCATTGGATAGATAAGTCCTCCAATTGTCTTGCTGTACTCCATCAATTCCGGAGAGGCTTCAAATAAATTTGAATCACCGAATGTGAAGCGTAAGAATGAGAGAGAAGTCATGATAAAGATAAAGATGAATATGTAGCGCATCACTTTTCCAATGGGCAATAAACGGAATGCCGCAAGTTTTTTCGGTTCATGGAAAGCAGCTAAGAATAATTGATGGAATTTCACTTGGCATCCTCCTTTAGATACCAATAGTTTATCATTTTCTTCAAGCGGATTGTAGAAGCCGAATTCCGACAGAATTATGACTTTTATCGAACGTATTGTTAAGGGAATGTAAAGATTTTGCTAGTTCTATTTACAATCTGTTCATATTGCAAACATAATAGGGTGCTAAACATACATAAAGGATGATGGAGGTCGACTGGTTAATGGAAGTCAACTGGATGGAAATGCTCTTTCAATTTGTCGGAGGGTTAGGAATCTTTCTCTTCTCCATTAAATACATGGGAGATGCCCTTCAGAAAGCGGCTGGAGATAGGCTGCGCGCTATATTAGATAGGTTTACGACAAATCCATTCATGGGCGTTCTTGTCGGGATCATCGTCACTGTTTTAATACAATCGAGCTCAGGAACAACGGTCATTACTGTCGGCCTTGTCAGTGCAGGTTTCATGACATTGCGGCAAGCGATCGGTGTCATTATGGGTGCCAATATTGGTACAACCATTACTGCGTTCATAATTGGTCTTGACGTTGGTGCTTACGCATTGCCGATCATGGCTGTAGGTGCATTCATGATCTTCTTTATTAAAAAGAATAAAATTCAAAACATTGGTGAAGTCATGTTTGGGTTCGGCGGTTTATTTTTAGGATTAGAATTGATGAGTTCAGGCATGAAGCCGTTGAGCTCTCTCGATGCATTTTCGGATTTCACCGTCATAATGAGTGATCATCCAGTATTAGGCGTCGTTGCAGGTACGGTGTTTACACTTGTTGTTCAAAGTTCGAGTGCGACAGTTGGGATCTTGCAAGGCTTATATGCTGAAAACTTGATTTCATTGCAAGCTGCACTTCCTGTATTATTCGGTGATAATATTGGTACGACAATAACAGCGGTATTAGCGGCTTTAGGTGCATCTGTAGCTGCAAGGAGAGTAGCTGCAACGCATGTCCTTTTCAATGTTATCGGTGCAATCATTTTCATGCTGCTGCTTTATCCGTTTACAATGTATGTTGAATGGATTTCCAATCTCTTAAATCTTGAACAGAAGATGCAGATTGCATTCGCTCATGGAACGTTCAACGTCGTCAACACCATTATACAATTCCCGTTAATCGGTGTATGGGCATTTTTAGTGACGAAGCTCATTCCAGGAAAAGATGTCACAATTGAATATAAACCGAAACATCTTGACCCAAATTTCATTAATCAATCGCCAGCGGTTGCAATTGGACAAGCGAAAGAGGAAATCATCCGGATGGGTGACTTTGCAGTGCAAGGCATGCAAGAAACCTATGAGTATTTAAAGACAAGTAATAAAAGGCACGCTGAAACGGCTTATCAAATCGAAGACGCCATTAATAATTTGGACCGCAAAATTACCGATTACTTAGTTGAAATTTCAGCGGTTAACATTTCTCCTATAGAGTCTGCAAGGCATGTAATGCTTATGGATACTGTCCGGGATATCGAACGAATTGGTGACCATTTTGAAAACATTATCGAACTGATCGATTTTCGGGAAGTGAACCGCGTTAAATTGACGGAAGATGCGATGGAAGATTTGTCTGAGATGTTTACTTTGACGATTGAAACGTTGCAAAAAGCGATTCAATCATTGAATATGAATGATACTGCATTAGCACGAACGGTAGCTGAACAAGAAGATTTGATCGATAAAATGGAACGCAAATTCCGTAAAAATCATATTGTCCGACTAAATGGCGGTCAATGTTCTGCGCAAGCAGGAATGGTATTCGTTGATATCGTCTCGAACTTGGAACGGATTGGCGACCATTCCGTAAATATTGCAGAAGCGATTTTAGGGAAGCGAGTTTAAATCTTGGAGTAATCCTTCTTTACACAAGCCGCCGCTTCAATGAGCGGTGGCTGATATTAAATTATAAGGAAAGAGAGATGGGCTGCATGGAATGGATAGGTTGGATTGTTGCGATCATAATGTTCATCATAGCATTCATCGGGTTGGTATATCCCATCATCCCCTCTGTTTTGTTCATTGTTGCAGGCTTTCTTCTTTACGGATGGATCGTCTCATTTGATGAATTAAGTTGGCTTTTCTGGGTCATACAAATTTTATTTGTCATTTTGCTCTTTGTAGCAGATTCGTTGGCGAATCTTGTAGGTGTTAAAAAGTTTGGGGGCTCGAAAGCCGGTATGTGGGGGAGCACGATCGGTTTATTGTTAGGACCGTTTATTATCCCTGTTGCTGGTATATTATTGGGTCCTTTTATCGGGGCAGTTTTAGGTGAGGTAGTCGTAACCCGCAGTAGCTTCAAACAATCATTAAAATCAGGAATCGGCTCTTTAGTCGGCTTTTTCACTTCCGTTTTTGCAAAGGGAGCCATTATGTTAATCATGATTCTTATTTTTATACTATTTGTTCTTCTTTAGTTCGTTTCAATTGAATGCATGACATTCTTTTGATAATCTTTATAGTGTAGGATAAATTATGAATCAATTGAGGAGGAATGACAAATGGCTTACAAATTACCAGAACTACCATACGCATACGATGCGCTCGAGCCTCACATCGACAAAGAAACGATGAACATTCACCACACGAAACATCACAATACTTACGTGACGAACGTGAACAATGCATTGGAAGGGCATGCTGATTTAGCAGCTAAATCAGTTGAAGAACTGATTGCAGATCTTGATGCTGTTCCAGAAAACATTCGCACAGCAGTGCGTAACAATGGTGGCGGCCATGCAAACCATTCATTCTTCTGGCAAATCATTTCGCCAAATGGCGGCGGAGCTCCATCCGGCGCACTTGCTGAAGCGATTGATAAAAAGTTTGGTAGCTTTGATGCATTTAAAGAGGAATTCGCTAAAGCAGCAGCTACACGCTTTGGTTCTGGCTGGGCATGGCTTGTATCCAATAATGGAGAATTGGAAGTTATGTCTACACCAAACCAAGACTCTCCTATTATGGAAGGTAAAACACCGCTTCTCGGACTTGACGTTTGGGAGCACGCTTACTATTTGAATTACCAAAACCGTCGTCCTGATTACATTGCAGCATTCTGGAATGTAGTAAATTGGGATGAAGTTGCAAAACGTTACGGCAAGTAATCTCCTATTAATGCAACTAAGCATACATCTTGTACGTCAAGATGTATGCTTTTTATTTCTGTGATGATATAATGCAGATTGGACTACATAAGAAGGAGAAATAAAGATGAAGAAGCCGATGCGCAAAGTGGATCAAGCGAAAATACGACAACGTCAACATATAGCATTTAGGATGAACTTGCTTTTTTTTTCGATTTTCATTCTGTTTTCTTTGCTCATTTTCAGGCTTGGATACTTACAAATCGTTAAAGGAGAAGACTATAAACGGTTATTGGAGCAGAAAGAGGAAATTGCGGTCAATACGAGTGTGCCAAGAGGCAGAATCTATGACCGTTTTGGCAAGGTTTTAGTAGATAACGAACCGAAAAATGCAATTACTTATACGAAAACATCCTCTACAACAGCTCAAGAAATGTTGGAAATTGCTGAGACATTGTCCACATTGATTGAACAGGATACAAAAAGAGTGACAATCGGTGACAAGAGGGATTTTTGGATTTTATTAAATCCTGAAAAAGCGAAAGAGAAAGTTTCTGCGAAGGAAGAGCTAGCAATAAAGGAAAGTGATAGCACACTTTCGAATAAAGATGTCCAACGGAAAGTGAACCAACTGACGCGTGAACGGATTACTGATGAAGAATTGAACTCATTTACAGATCATGAATTAGAAGTGCTAGCGATTTATCGTGAAATGATGTCGGGCTATGCCTATTCACCGCAAATTATTAAAAGCGGGGATGTGACGGAAGAAGAGTTTGCGAGGGTGTCAGAACGTTTAGGAGATCTTGAAGGCGTCAATACGACAACCGACTGGGAACGTGTGAAATTTTCCGATAGTACAATATTAGGTTCAACGACATCACCGATTGAAGGGATACCGAGGTCGCACTTGGATTATTTTTTATCAAGAGATTATTCGAGGAATGATCGAGTAGGCCGAAGTTACTTTGAGCAGTATTACGAGGAGTTGCTCAAAGGTCAAAAGACGATCGTGAAAAATGTGAAAGATCGTACAGGTCGTGTCGTGGAAACGAAAACCGTGCGGGAAGGGGAACCTGGCAAAGATCTTGTCTTATCAGTTGACAGTGAACTGACAGAAGCACTTGAAGAAATTGTTGCAAACAAATTGTTGGAATTGAAGAAAAGCCCAAGTGCAAGTTTGCTTGACCGGGCATTTGTCGTTATGATGGATCCAAATAATGGCGAAGTTCTCTCACTTGTCGGCAAGAAACTGGAGAAGGATAAAGATACCGGAAAATGGGAAGTGAGAGATTATGCATTCGGTACATTCACTTCCGCTTATGAAGTCGGTTCTACGGTTAAATTGGCAACAGTATTAATCGGTTATAACGAAGGCGTATTAAATATTGGTGATGTGAAAATCGATGAACCGATTTATATTGCCGGATCAAATCCTAAACGGTCGCTGTTTAACCGAAATGGCCGTGTTGCGGTGAATGATGTGACCGCTTTGGCGAAGTCGTCAAACGTTTATATGTTCAGAATTGCGATGGCTATGGGTAATGCAGTTTACCGTCCGCATGCTCCGTTGCCAATCGATATTGGGGCATTTGATCGTTTACGACAAGCGTACGCTTCGTTCGGATTAGGAGTTAAAACTGGAATTGATTTACCTGGTGAATATGCAGGCGTTACTGGTACGGATACGATATCGGGTAAGCTGCTTGACTTTGCAATTGGACAATTTGATACATATACGCCATTACAGCTTGCGCAATATGTATCGACTGTCGCAAATGGAGGATATCGCATTGCACCGAAAGTTTTAAAGGAAATTCGGGAGCCATCCGAGGACGGTGTTACATTAGGTCCTCTTATTCAAGAATCTGAAACAACAATATTAAATCGTATCCAAAACAACGAAAAAGAAATAGAGCAAGTAAAAAAAGGAATGATTGCTGTTTATCAGCCCGGTGGAACAGCGTCAACATTTTTACAAGGTAAATCGTATACAGCGGCAGGGAAGACAGGTACAGCCCAATCTTCCTATTATGGTGACGACCGCAGTAAATACGGAACAAGAACAATCAATTTGACGCATGTAGGCTATGCTCCCGCGGATAATCCCGAGGTTGCATATGCTGTTGTAGTTCCGTACATTACGACGAACCCGAATGTATCTCCTCCACCAGCTGCAACGGATTTGGCGAAAAGTGCGCTGGATACGTATTTTGAGTTGAAAAAGAAGCGTGAAAAAGAAGGAATCATTCATTCCACTGAACCGCCAATTATTAAAGAAAAAGACCAAGATGATTCAAACAGCAAATAAATTAGCAAAAAAGGCTATTGGGCAGTAGATTGTTATTGCCCGATAGCCTTTTCCTATTTTGGAAGAACCAATTTATTGAGCCCCTGTTATAAGGGATGCGATTTTTTTCATATCCATCGTAGAGTCGATCTCATATTCGCCAATTTGTATCCGTCCCGAAAGATGTTGTTCTCTTAAATATTGCTCGAATTCTCGGGCGTTCTCTATTAGCCCTGCACGTTCCAATTTTGATGCGACATCAGAAGAATTTGAGCCTCTTTCAATCGTTAAAATCGTTTTCATAATCGGATCGGAAGAAACAACATCATTATTTTGCGTTTCAGTTTTGGAATTCTTTGTATCGACACTGTCGGCTGCTGAAGAAATTTGAGCAGTCGCCAATTCCTTTTTCACCTTTGCCAATTCAGCTTCCGCGGCTTGCAATTGTTCTTTATATGAATCGGAAGACTCTGTAGGATTTGAAGAAGATGAGGTATCTGCAACATACAAAATGCCTCCTGATATAATACATCCGATTCCGACCGCTCGAAATAGATCACGTATCATACGAATACACCCCTCGATTTCAACACATCAACTACATCCGTCTCCGGTAATGATGAGCGCTTAGCGATTTCGCTAATAGAATACCCTTGGGCATGCAGCGATAAAATTTGATTGACGATGATTTCATGGATCGGCTTTGCCTTCGTTTTTTTTGTATGGCCAACTGTAGGAACACCAATGAGCAATTCTTCCTCAACCGTTTTCAATCGTTTTTTCAACTGATGCATTTCCTGGTGTAGACTGATGGATATGTTTTCAATATCCTCTTCATTTTTTGGGGACCTGTCAAAGAAAAATGACAAAATGACTAAGATTATTCCAATGATCAGTAAAATGAGTGCTAAATCCAATTTGCGACGCCTCCGGAAATAGATTACTTTGTTCCCATATTATCATAATGGTTCAATGAAAGGAATTTGAAACTTTCTTCTTTACATACACGCGTGATATGGTACAATTGAAAAGTCGTATAAATCATGCTCATAGTAAATTGAAGACCGAAATGAGTGGGAGGGACAACAATGCGCGTAAATATTACACTTGCTTGCACGGAATGTGGAGAGCGTAATTATATTACAAAGAAAAACAAGCGTAACAATCCGGAACGTCTTGAAATGAAAAAATATTGCTCACGTGAAAAGAAACAAACTTTACACCGTGAAACGAAATAATTGCTCATGCCAAAACTCTTCACGGGTTTTGGTTTTTTATTTCAGGATGGGGGAATAGAAATGAAGAGTAAAGTAGAGGTTAGGAAGCAAATGCTATCCACCATGAAAAATTTTTCTTCTGAGCAATACGAAAAAAAATCGAAACAAGTTATTCAACGGCTGCTGTCATCAGAGTTTTATAAGCAGTCGCATACTATAGGTGTTACGATTTCGCGATTTCCTGAAGTGGATACACGGCAATTCATCGAGCAGGCGTGGAAGGACGGTAAACGCATTGCCGCTCCAAAATGCATTCCTGCCACACGGGAAATGGATTTTCGCTTCATCACATCATGGGCCGATGTGACATCGGACTATATGGATTTATTGGAACCAACCGTTTCACGTACTAAACAGGCCATCAAAGATGATATTGATTTGCAAATTGTTCCAGGAGTCCTTTTTTCGGATGAAGGCTTTCGGGTTGGATTTGGCGGAGGCTATTACGATCGCTATTTAGCCCACTTCACTGGCGATACAGTCGCAATCGCTTTCAAAGAGCAAACTGGCCATGAACTCCCCGTTGAGCAGCATGATCTACCGATAGGGGCGATTTTGACAGATGAAGACATAATCATCTGCAGGAGTGATGTGAAATGAAAGACTTCTTCAGTGTTCTCCAGCTATTAAAAAGGTTTGGAACCTTTATCTATACAGGTGATCGACGAACAGACATTGAGTTAATGATTGCAGAGTTGAAAGACCTATATGACAATGGATTAATCATGAAAGAGGATTATTTGACAGGTATGGTTATTTTAAAGAAAGAGTTAAGTGAAGTTCAATGAGGATTCACCTATCGACTATTACTTTAGCACTTAATTGTTCTTCAAATGAAACCTTTTGCACATAAACTCGTCTATACTATATAGTGCATGTACAAATGATAGGGTGAATTTACAATTACCTTCATCAAGAAAGGAAGATTAGCATTGAAAAAAGTAATTTGGCCCAAACATTCAGTACTAGTCATAGCCATCATTGCAACTTGGCTTACAACTTATATAGGCTATAAAGCTTCTTTTAATATGAAAATAGATAATGTAATGCAAGAATTCATCTTGTTCATTAATCCTTTAAGTTTTCTATTATTCATTTATGGAATCGCATTATTCATTAAAACGACAAAACGACGGAATATCTATATTTTCTCGGTAAGTTTAATCACATCCATCATTATGTTTAGCAACGCGGTCTTTTATCGATTTTTCAGTGATTTTATAACTTTGCCATTGTTATTCCAAACGAACAATTTCGGAGATTTGTCTTCATCTGTATTTGCGAGCCTGCATGCGATGGATATTTTCTTCTTTACTGACGTAGTCATTATCGGATTGGCAATCAAATTTATTCCCCAAAGGGAACAAAGCATTCATCATGGAAAAATTGGCCGGAAATTGTATTTTGTCGTGACTGCTATGATTTTGATGGTCAACTTAGGCTTAGCAGAATCACAGCGTCCACAATTGCTTACCCGGAGCTTTGACCGTGAATTGTTAGTGAAAAACTTAGGTACGTACAACTACCATATTTATGATTTGTTCATTCAATCGAAAACACATGCACAACGAGCATTGGCGGACGGTAGTGAGCTGACAGAAGTGAAAAACTATATTTCAGCAAACTATGCTGAGCCGGATCCAGAAATGTTCGGTATAGCGAAAGATCGTAACTTGATTATTATTTCTTTAGAATCTTTGCAAAGCTTTGTCATTAATAATGAAATGAAGGGCCATGAAATCACTCCATTTTTAAATGAGCTGACTCGTGATCCTGATACTTTCTATTTCAGCAACTTCTATCACCAAACTGGCTTAGGTAAAACCTCAGATGCTGAATTTATTGTTGAAAATTCAATTTACGGACGAAATGGCGGTGCTGTATTCTTTACAAATAGCGGAAATACATTCCACTCTTTGTCTGAACGCCTTGGTGATAACGGCTATTTTACAAGTGTAATGCACGCCAATAACCGCAGCTTCTGGAATCGAGACATTATGTACCAGGCATTTGGTATTGATAAGTTTTACGATGTGGAAAGCTACGAAATCGGCGAAGGTGAAGCGGTTAACTGGGGTATGAAAGATATCCCGTTCTTTGAACAATCCGTTCAATTGATGAAAGACTTCCCTCAGCCATTCGCAACAAGAATGATTACTTTGACGAACCATCATCCATTCGATCTTGATGAGGAAGATATGATCATTCCTCCATACGATTCGAATTCGAACACGCTAAATAAGTATTTCCAAACGACTCGTTACATGGATGAATCGATTAAAGTCTTTTTTGATGAATTGAAGAAGAATGGACTTTATGACAATTCAATCATCGTTATGTATGGTGACCATTACGGAATTTCCGAAAACCATAACAAAGCGATGGGCATGTATATGGATAAACAAATTACACCATTTGACAATGCTGAATTGCAAAAAGTTCCATTCTTTATCCATATACCTGGATATGGCAAGGGAGAAGTATCTGATGAATTAGCCGGACAAATGGATATTCGTCCGACAGTTCTACATCTGCTTGGGATTGATACGAAAGATGACATGCAATTCGGTGCAGACTTATTCTCGCCAGACCACGAACCGTTCGTCATTTTCCGAGATGGACGATTCATCACTACAGATAACATCTATGCTCATGAAGTGTGCTATGATATCAATACGGGAGAACCGACTGACGGAGAGGCTTGTGAACCGTTCATTGAACGTACAGCAACCGAACTTGGCTATTCAGATTTGATCATAAACGGCGATCTGCTCCGTTTTCAAGATGAAGACGATAAAGATGATCAATAGATAGCATTTATCATAGTTGACCAAAGTCTGCACGGGTTTTTCCGTGCAGGCTATTTTTATGGATTGGAAGGAGGGAAGCTGTGAATAAAAGTTTGATTTTGGCATTGATAATATCCTTATTTCTTGTTGGGTGCACAAAGAAGGAGCCTGCTATTGAGAAGCCTCCTATCATACCTATAGATGATAATGAACCGGTAGAGCATAAGGAAGAGACTCCACAAAATGATCCAATATTACATGTAAATCCATCAACTTTCCATTTTGTTGCTACATTTCTTGCGAATGACCGTATTCTATATGTAGAAAAAGAGGGGAATCTTTATCAATTAAAATCTTTTCACATTACTACTGGTGAAAGCGAAGTCATATATGAGGATGAAGCCTTCATCACGGATGTTTTTGTTCATCCGGATAGTGAGCATTTACTTATACATACGAGTGAAAATAATGATTCAGCCTTAGTGAAAATCATCAAGTTAGATGGTACATTAGAGCATGAAATTGAAATTTCGTCTACTGAACTTTCCATTGAGTGGAATGCGATTGATCCGAAGAAAGTTTTATTCACAGCTTTCCATGAAGACTGGTCCTTCGATCTGTTCGTCTTCGATGGGCATAGTGAATCATTGGATTTATTATTATTAGATGATCCTTTCCCAAAATGGTTTGGTGATGGTCAGATCGCCAGCGCTGACTTTGAGCATCCACTTGACGGTGGTGAAATAACGATAACAGATAGCAAAACGCTAAAAAGCAGAAAGATCGGTATAAAGGATGCAATCTTCTTTGATACTTTTAAAGATTCTATGCTCGTAGTTGAAGCGCCGCAAGATGGTATATCCTCTTATTCGTTGATAGACTCTAAAGGGGAAAAGAAGGTTTTAATGAATATGCCGGCAATTAGCAATTATTCGGAGTGGCTTGTTCCGGAAGTCGAATGGATTCATGAAAAGGAATTCTTTTTATTGGCTCCTCAAGAGGGTGGTCAGCTCGATCAATTGAACTCTCCGTTCCAGCTGATGCATGTAAGTGACGGGAATGCGATCCCAATTGCTAAGGATTTGGAATGGAATCCAATGAATTGTTCAAGCGATGGAAAACTGTGCATGGTAGGCTATACAAAAGAAGAAATGGTTCATATGGAGACTGGCGAGCGGAGAAATTGGATTCAAATTGAAGAATAAATAAAAACATCCCGTGGCAAAGCCAGGGGATGTTTTTATACAATAGAAATTGTGGATCATTTTTCAAGTACTGGCGGGTATCCTGCGTAGATGATTGTCGCAATTGTGAAACCGCCAAAAATGACGACAGATGCCACGTTGAACACGATGCTCAAAATATTGCGCTCTTTAAATCCTTGTACTGTACCAAAAACTGAAAGAATTGCAACAAGGCCAAAAATCACCATTAAAATGTTCATGGGATGACACTCCTTTCAACAGAGAAAAAATGAATGCCGATATAGCAATATTCCTCTTCTATTGTACTGTTTAAACAAAAATTTGTCGAGGTTAATTAATGACGATTGTTTGAAAAGCATCGACGACTTCATTATGATCGAAAGTGGGAGGTGGGATTCGTGAAAATTGACATCTATCCATTGGGATTGATTCAAACGAATTGCTATGTGCTTAGCAATGAAAATGGAGATGCACTTATTATCGATCCGGGAGATGAAGGTGCGCGTCTAAGAAAGGAAATAGACAAGAAACGGTTGAAGCCTGTTGCGATTTTATTGACACATGCACATTTCGATCATATCGGCGCTGTCGATTATATAAGGGACCATTATTCGATTCCTGTTTATATGCATAAAGAAGAAGCGGATTGGCTTTCAAATCCGAATTTGAATGGATCGGGCAAATATGCGGATCTACCGAATGTATCGAACAGAGCAGCCGATCATTTCATTGAAGAAGGAACTGTATCAATCGGACCATTCACTTTTGATGTGAAACATACTCCTGGTCATTCACCAGGCAGCCTATCATTCGTTTTTGACAATGATCGTTTGGCAATTGTCGGGGACACATTATTTAAGGAAAGCATCGGCAGGACAGATTTAATCGGAGGAGATACGCAAACATTGCTTAACTCGATTCATAGCAAGCTGCTGTCATTGGATGACGATTATGCAATCTATCCAGGCCATGGACCGTTTACCTTCATTGAAGATGAGAAGGATCATAATCCGTTTCTTAATGGTTTCTAAAAAAACAAAAAACAGCCCGAATAGGCTGTTTTTTGTATGTACGTTTTTAATGGCCAGCGCCCGGCACATGGATGAATGTAGCATAGTAGCTGAATCCTACCATGAAAATCATCAGGTAAGCTCCGAACATGTACATATACATACGCTCCGTAAGATTTAAATATCCGAGCAACAGGAAGAATATAGTGCTTGCTACAAAAATGACAGTGGCTGGAAGCATGTCGCCGACAAAGAACATCACCGCGAAAATACCTGTCCAGAAACCGCAAAGCTTGAACATATTATCCATAAGTGCGTCCCTCCTTAAACAAAACAATAGAACAATCTCCTACTCATTATAATGGATTGCTGCCGCAAAAGTAAACTCCTATCCGATGCTTATTGTGACAATTGGATGATATAAGCAGATTTTAATGAACGGCTGAATAGAATGCCTTAAATGGAAATGTTATCAATAAAATTGTTATTCGAAGGCTAAACAAATAGACGGGCATTGGTAGGCACGAATATGATACAATCTGCTGTAGTATTCATTACAGGAAGTTGATGATTGAATGGATAATTGTACATATGCTGTCGTAGATTTGGAAACGACCGGCCATTCACCGGCAAAAGGGGATCGCATCATCCAAATTGCGATAGTATTCATTGAAAATGAAACGATTATAAAAAAATATGCGCGCTTTGTAAATCCTGAACGGGAAATTCCGGTCTTCATACAGCAACTGACAGCGATTACTGATGAAGAAGTGAAAAATGCGCCGCGTTTTGAAGAGATTGCGACGTCCATTTCAGAAATGCTTCAAGGCGCAGTTTTTGTTGCACATAACACAGATTTCGATTTGTCCTTTTTGCAAAGTGAATTTAAAAGATGTGGCGTGCCGCAGTTCATAGGAAAAAAAGTCGATACAGTTGAATTATCGAAGATCCTTTTTCCAACATCTCACAGTTATCGATTACAAGACCTTTCTGATGAGTTAGGCATCGCACTGCCCGCTGCTCATCGTGCAGATGACGATGCAGAAGCGACGGCTCATTTATTGCTTGCTGCCCTTAAAAAACTTCGCACATTGCCTGAAGAGACTTTAAATTTGCTTCATAGGCGATCATTCTCCTTGCGTTCTGACCTATCCGGGCTCATATATGATGCATTGAAGGAAGTGAGGAAAAAAAGTATTGGAGTCAATCGACTGCCATTGTTTCGAGGCATCCCCTATCGTCAACCGAACTGGGAGGAAACAGCAGAAGGAAGGGCAGTCTCTTATCCAATAGAAACCGAAGAAAAAATTGCCTTGCTTAAAAAAGCATTTTTAGCTTATGAGCATAGGGAAGCTCAGTTATCTTTTATGGACACTGTTTTCCAAAGCCTGACCAAAAGCAAAGAAGTCGTCGCTGAAGTTCCTACAGGAGTCGGCAAAACGATCGGTTATTTATTGCCCGCAGCTCTTCATGCATTGCAGACAGGCAAACCTGTCATCATTAGTACGTTTACAAATCATCTTGTCGATAGAATCATGAACGACGAGTTAGAGAAAGTGCGTAAAATGATTGGTTATCGCGTTAATGGAACGGTCTTAAAAGGGAGAGAGCAATATATATCTTTAGGTAAATTTGAAGAGCTATTACAAATAACAGATGAATCTTTTGATGAGACGTTTACAATCATGCAAATTTTAGTTTGGCTAACGGAAACAAAAACTGGTGATGTAAATGAATTGAATGTATCCGGTGGCGGGCAGCTATTTATCGATCGGATTCGAAAAGGGTCCAATTATTTAAAGGATGATGAGCGGATTGTAGATTATCATCTAAAAATGCAGGAAATAAGCATTCATTCACACATTATCATTACGAACCATTCGATGTTGTTATCGGATTTAAATCGTGAAAAAAGGGTTTTCCGCTCTTTTTCGGGTATCATTTTGGACGAAGCCCATCAGTTCATCCATACTGCAGCGCGTGCCAATGAAACGGTGTTTTCGTATACGACTTGGAAATATGTAATGGGCCAAATAAGCTCAGATACTGAAGGACAATTGCTGTACAAGATCCTTCAGTTGCATGAAAGGTTTTGTGGCAATAGCCGGTATATCGCTCATCGTTTATCCTCGTCGTTCGACCGTTTTTCCAAACAATTTGACCGCATTGCGACAGTGTTGACAACTCATAAGCATAGTAGTGCAAATGGGAAATCAGGAAATAGAATTGTTTTCAGCTTGAGTGAAGTTGAGGAAGAGAGACGAACATTTTCACTCTTGTCCGAAGCATTGTCAGAGCATATTACCAATGCCCACTCGATATCAGACGATTTGGCAATTCATTTGAATCAAATGTCAGAGAAAGAAAAGGCATTCGTTGCTGAATGGAATTACTGGATACGCGAATTAACAATTAAAGCGGGTGAGTGGGTAGAAATCTTTTTGGATAACGACAATGAAAACTTTACGGTCTATATCGAGCAGGATAAAAGAAGCTTGCCGGGAAGTTTGACAGTTGTCAAAAGCCCTGTAGACACTTCTATTTTATTGAAGGACTTCATGGAGCATATTAGAGAGGAATCTGTTGGAGTCATCTGGACTTCAGGTACAATGAAAATCGAACAAGATGAACGGTTTGTCGTAAGGCAATTAGGCATTGATGATGAAGTGCCATTGCTTACATTCGATGCGCCAAAACATTTTTATAGCCAATCCACTATTTTTATTGTGGAAGATATGCCGTCCATCCAACAAGTAAGCCAGAACGACTATATAGAAGCAGTTGCGGATGCGGTCGTTCAAACGGTCATTGCGACTGGAGGCCGTTTATTCGTTTTATTCACATCGCAAGATATGCTGAGAAAAACATATGAACTCATTATGGAAAGTGAACTTTTGGATGATTATGCGCTCATTGCCCAAGGGGTGAGCTCTGGTAGCCGTTTGAAATTATTGAAGTCGTTCCGGCAATTTGAGAAATCAGTCCTTTTTGGAACAAATAGTTTCTGGGAAGGAGTAGATGTGCCAGGAGAGACGTTATCAGCAGTCATTATCGTTCGTCTGCCTTTTTCATCTCCAGAAGATGTTGTATTCAAAGCCCAAGCGGATCGATTAACAAAGTTAGGGAAGAACTCATTTACGGATTTAGCGCTGCCAGAAGCGATTTTGCGTCTGCGCCAAGGTTTTGGCAGGTTGATTCGATCTTCTGAAGATCGGGGCTTTTTCATCATTTTGGATCGGCGCATTGAAACTAAATCTTATGGTAAACGTTTTATAGATGCACTCCCGAATGTGCCCGTGAAGAAACTATCTTTGCAACATATGGTGAATGAGCTCGAAGCTTGTTATAATGGAGAGGAACTTAGGGGGAAGTTGGATGGGAAAGAACAGTAATTTTGTCGTTTCCCATGTAGGAAGTGAATCATTATGCTGAATTGGATTAAATTTATAGCGTTTTTCCTTCTCTCACTTTTCATAGTCATTACTGCCATCGTGTTTTATAATGCCAACAAACCTTTCTATGATGCTCAAAAGACTGCTATTGAAGCTGTAAAGAAAACAGGGCAGCTCATTTCGATTGATAAGTCGGAAGTATTCAATGGCACAATATCGATGGTTACTGTCTACGGAAAGGACGAAGAGGGGACAGAAAAAGCATTATTCGTTGATGTTCAAACGAATGAAGTGCTTGGTGAAGTTGTTTTGTCGAAAGGTATCCAACCCGATGCTGCGATCGAAACAGTAAAAAAAGAGTTGAAGGTGCATAAGCTCCTTCATGTTTCACTCGGATTAGAGGAAGACCATCCAGTTTGGGAAGTGGCTTTTCAGAGTGAAAACGGTAAACTAAACTATGTGTATGTGTTTTTTGAAAATGGTGAGTGGTGGAAGCGAATATTAAACCTTTAACTTTGATTATAACTGTACTGAAAATGTCGATTTTTGCCCATCGTGTCATCAATGTTAGGTGAAAAGTATGCCATTATGCGGAAGGCCATCTCATTTGCGGCTGACCTTTCGCTTTCAGTACGATCGTAATCAAGGTACATGAAGCAGCTGTTTTAAATTTTGAAAGATAGTTCCTTCAAAAGATAGATGCAATGTTGAGAAGGGATAATGGATTCCATACATATTCATGTAAAGTCTAAAGGGAGCGATTCATTTGACGAAAAAACTATCAGCACGAGTGAGCACGTTAACACCCTCTACAACATTAGCGATTACTGCTAAAGCGAAAGAGATGAAAGAATCCGGCATAGACGTGATCGGTTTAGGAGCGGGGGAGCCGGATTATAATACTCCTGAAAATATTTTGACTGCCGCCTATAATTCGATGAAAGAAGGAAAAACAAAATATACTCCTTCGGGCGGTTTACCAACTTTGAAGGATGCCGTTATTAACAAATTAAAACGCGATCAGGATCTTACATATTCTCGCAAGGAAGTTATGATTGGAATTGGGGCAAAGCATATCCTCTATACTTTGTTTCAAGCTATCTTGGACCCGGGCGATGAAGTGATTGTTCCTTCTCCATATTGGGTCAGCTATCCCGAACAGATTAAACTTGCGGGTGGTGTTCCTGTCATCGTAGAAGCGACAGCAGAATCTCACTTCAAAGTAACAGCTGAACAAATTCGGAATGCAGTAACGCCGAAGACGAAAGCGGTCATCATTAATTCGCCTGGGAATCCGACAGGGATGATCTATAATAGGGAGGAGCTTTCCAAAATCGCAGATGTTTGTCAAGAGGCAGATCTGTGGATTGTGTCCGATGAAATTTATGAGAAACTGATTTATGGTGAAAAACGCCATGTCTCAATCGCACAGCTGTCCAAGGATGCGAAAAAACGGACTTTCATTATTAATGGTGTTTCAAAATCACATTCTATGACAGGTTGGCGCATTGGCTATATTGCTGGCGATGAAGAAGTTGTTGGAGCGATGACCAATTTGGCAAGCCATTCAACATCCAATCCAACGACGACATCCCAATACGCAGCTCTTGAAGCTTACAATGGGCCACAAGAAGCTGTTGAAGAGATGCGGAAAGACTTCGAATCAAGATTGGAGCGCATTTATCCGCAGCTATCTGCAATCCCTGGTTTCCATGTCATTAAGCCGCAGGGCGCCTTTTATTTGCTGCCGGAAGTATCGGAAGCTGTTAAAAATACAGGCTATGACAATGTAGATGATTTCGCAGAAGCTTTGTTGACAGAAGCTAAGGTCGCAGTCATTCCGGGGTCGGGATTCGGGTCTCCCGATACGATCCGCCTTTCATATGCAACATCCATCGACCTGATCGAAGAAGCAATTAAGAGAATCCGTAAATTTGTAGAAGACAATTGGAAAGAATAAAAGACAGAACATATAATTCATTTTTTCGGAGGTACGTATGAAAACGATTATGATTCATGAAATGCCCGACCATGTTGGGGAAACAGTAAAAATAGGTGCATGGCTTGCCAATAAACGGTCGAGCGGTAAAATCGCATTTTTACAATTACGTGACGGCTCGGGCTTCGTCCAAGGTGTTGTCGTAAAAGAAGTTGTCGGCGAGAAGATTTTTGCTAAAGCAAAAGCGCTCCATCAAGAAAGTTCTTTATATATTACAGCTGAAGTAACGGAAGATGAACGTTCATCATTTGGCGTTGAGCTGCAAGTGAAAGATATTGAATTAATCCATGAGGCTGTCGATTATCCAATTACACCGAAAGAGCATGGAACGGAATTTTTGATGGATAATCGCCATTTATGGCTTCGTTCACGCAAGCAGCACGCGATTATGAAAATCCGTGATGAAATTATTCGGGCAACATATGAGTTTTTCCATATGAATGGCTTTGTCAAAATTGATCCGCCCATTTTAACAGGCTCTTCACCTGAAGGGACATCTGAGTTATTCCATACGAAATATTTCGATGAAGATGCTTATTTGTCGCAATCCGGTCAGCTTTATATGGAAGCCGCTGCAATGGCGTTAGGAAAGGTCTTTTCATTCGGGCCGACTTTCCGTGCAGAGAAATCTAAGACACGCCGTCATTTAATCGAGTTTTGGATGATCGAGCCTGAAATGGCTTTCGTACAGCATGAGGAGAGCTTGGAAGTTCAAGAACAATATGTCGCGCATATCGTTCAATCTGTCCTTCAAAACTGCCCATTAGAATTGGAACGTCTTGGCCGTGATATTTCCAAGCTTGAAAAAATTCAAGCGCCATTCCCGCGGATCACATACGATGATGCGATCGAATTCCTTCATGAAAAAGGGTTTGATGATATTCAGTGGGGAGATGATTTCGGTGCTCCGCATGAAACAGCAATCGCAGAAAGCTATGATATGCCTGTATTCATTACACATTACCCAATCGGCATAAAGCCTTTCTATATGCAGCCGCATCCGGATCGTGACGACGTCGTACTATGTGCTGACTTGATCGCACCGGAAGGATACGGAGAGATTATCGGAGGTTCCGAACGTATCCATGATTACGAATTAATGAAGCAAAGAATTAAAGAGCATAATTTGGATGAAGATGCGTATGAGTGGTATTTGGAACTAAGCAAGTACGGCGCTGTACCGCACTCTGGCTTCGGCTTAGGGCTTGAACGGACTGTTGCATGGATTTCTGGTGTTGAACATGTTCGTGAAACAATTCCATTCCCTCGTCTATTGAACCGTTTGTACCCTTGATTTGCGTGATGATTAGTAGGAGGTGTTCTAAGTGTCAGATGAAGAACGGCTCCGTATTTGGATTGAGCAGGGAAATGTAAACATTTCCCAGCTCTTTTTTCAACATTATAAAAAAATTGGAATCCAAGATATAGATGCTATGCTCATTTTGCAAATGGTCGCTTTTCAGGCGAAAGGATCACAATTCCCGACACCAGGCGACTTTGCTAGGCAAATGCATTTGACGGAGAACGAAGTGTCTGAAATCCTTCAACGGTTAATGCAAAGAGGTTTATTGGAAATCAACCAAGATGAGGACCAAAATGGTGTCATCTATGAGCAATTTTCGATGCAACCGCTTTGGAACAGGTTGTCGGATGTAGCCCTTTCAATGGTGAGCGACAAAGAAGAACAAAGTGTAAAAGAAGAAGAGGGAGAAATCTATACATTATTCGAACAGGAATTTGGAAGGCTGCTATCTCCAATGGAATGTGAGACAATTGCAATGTGGCTTGATGATGATGGACATTCCGTACAAATTATCCGTGCTGCATTAAAAGAGGCTGTTTTAGCTCAAAAAATGAGTTTACGATATATTGACCGTATTTTATTTGAATGGAAGAAAAAGAATGTGAAAACATTATCCGACGTAGAAATGCAAACAAAATCCTTTAGGTCATCCACGTACAAAACAGAGCAAAAACAAGATGTTTTCGTGAAAAAAGTACCGTTTTATAACTGGTTGGAAGAACGAGAATAGGTGATAGATTGTGTTGACAAAAAAAGAATGGGCATTTTGTTTAGATGAAATTGAAAAAATGTTTCCGAATGCTCATTGTGAACTAATACATGACAATCCATTTGAGCTGACAGTTGCTACCTTGCTTTCTGCACAATGCACAGATGTATTGGTAAATCGTGTAACTGCTGATCTGTTCAAGAAATACAAAAAGCCAGAAGATTATCTATCAGTTGATATAGAAGAATTGCAGCAGGATATTCGTTCCATCGGATTGTATCGCAATAAAGCTAAAAATATCCAAGCGCTTAGCCGAATATTGATTGAGCAATTCGACGGGGAAGTGCCAGCTGATCGCGACATCCTCATGACGTTGCCTGGAGTTGGAAGGAAGACAGCGAACGTTGTCGTTTCGAATGCTTTTGGAATTCCAGCATTAGCAGTTGATACACATGTCGAACGGGTGGCGAAAAGACTTGGCATGAATCGTTGGAAAGACACGCCACTAGCGGTGGAAGAGAAGTTAATGCGTTGGACGCCGAGAGAGAGATGGACGGACACGCATCATCAATTGATCTTTTTCGGAAGATACCATTGCAAAGCACAAAATCCTGCTTGCAGTGAATGTCCTCTACTGTCTGTATGCAGGGAAGGGAAGAAAAGGTTGAAAGCTCTTGCCTGACCGAAAAACATTGTATTTGTATATAGACCGGTGGGAAGCAATGAAAGAGAAGCTGCATACAATAAAGGATGCGAAGGCAGACTTTACACTCGTTATGAGAGAGGCGATTAAGAATTATCAAGAACTGCTCATAGCCTTCGGTTATTCCGACCAACATGCTACTGCGACTCCTATATTGCGCATTGAGCCTTTAAATGGCAAAGAGCGGCTACAATTTGTAGAGAAGACGTTGAATAAGCGCTATGCGATCATTCAGTTAGATGCATTATATACGGAAGCGAAAAAGAAGGCCGCTCAAATAATTGCAATTGGCTAAAGAACAATAAAAAGAGACCAGGATTTTCAAACCTGGTCTCTTTTTTAGTTGCATATGACGATAACAAATTACTCCGTATCATCACTGCTTTCTTCACCGCTATTGTCTGATCCATCGTCCTTATCGTTTGATGATCCTGGGTTATTGCCATTGTTGTTCCAATTTCCATTGTTATTGCCGTTATTCCCGCTGTCGTCGCCATTGTTCTGATTGTTTCCGTTATTGCCATTGTTGTTCCAATTGCCATTACCATTACCATTTCCGTTGTTGTTGTCTCCGTTATTATCCCCGCCATTATTCCAATGATCATTGTCACTATAATCGTCTTCATTTTCCTCTTCATCCACAGGATCTTCATCTGTGTTGCCTTCTACCATAAGTGATGTCGAGGCTGGGCTGCTTTCTATGTCGTTTGCAATAGCTGTGACGGAGAATACATAGGTTCTTCCTATTTCAACACCTTGGAAGGTGACAGAATGTTCGGCTGTTGTTGTAATATTTTGTGGTTCACTGCCATCGACGCTTACTAAAACATTGAATTGTACTTCACCATCAATTAATTCTTCATTCGGGTCTTCATGATTCCAGCTTAAAGTAATGGAATTTGAATCTGCATCATATTGGGCAGTTAAATCGCTTGGTGCCGCCAATTCTGTTAGTTCTTCTTCAGCCATTTCTTCAGGTACTGTACCTCGAACAAACAATTCAGTACTTGTTAAAGCTGCCGGTGTTGATGGGCTTGCTAAAACGATGGGATTCGATCCTTTTAAAATTTTTGCTTCTTCAACGGAGCTCGGCTGTTTGAAGCGTGCTGTCTCCTTGTTCGAAGAAATTTCTCTCATAACGTTGTGGAAAAGGATTTTAGGAACATCCCGACCTTTATCGTATGTTTTAATCGGTTCATTTTTACTATAGCCTCCCCACACTGAAATTGTATAGTTGGTCGTATAGCCTGTAAACCAGCTGTCAGGGACGTAAGTGTTCTTGTATCCACGTTCTTTAATTGTTTTAGCCGAATAGTTTGTTGTACCCGTTTTTCCTGCGATATCTAATCCAGATACATTTGCCTTTTTGCCTGTTCCTTTTGTCATAACATCACGCAGCATGTCAGTTACCATATATGCTGTTGAATCTTTCATTGCTGTTACAGGATCGGGCACCATATTTTTCTCAGTCTTCCCGTCCCGTAAAATGATTTTTTTCACTGTATGCGGTTTTGTATAAATACCGCCGTTGCCCAAAGCGGAATAAGCCCCAGCAATTTCGATTGTAGAGAATTCATTAGATCCTCCGCCAATTGCTTCGGACGATACCATATCTTTGTAGTTCAAGCCTAATTTGCCTGCAAAATCACGTGCTTTCTGCGTCCCGACTTCCTCAAAAACTTTGATGGCTGGTATGTTTCGGGAATTGTAAAGCGCTTCTCGAATCGTAATAGGGCCCGCATATCCGCCGTCCACGTTTCGGATTGAAATGTCTGTGCCTTTATATTTATAAGGCTCATCGACAATAATTTGTCCTGTTGACCAAGCTTTATTTTCAATAATCGGTCCGTACGATAAAATCGGTTTAATTACAGAACCAGGCTGGCGAGGATTATCCCTCGTTGCGAAGTTTGTATTTCTGCCAGTAAAGTTCCGTCCACCGCCGACTGCAACGATCTCACCTGTTTTTGTATCGAGCACCGTCATTGCAGCTTGCATTTCGTCTGATTCATAAATAGGAGAGTTGATTTCTCTTTCAACTGCTTCCTGTGCCTTTGGATCAAGGTTTGTCTGAATGGTAACACCTTCTGCAACGAGATCCATCATTCCGGCAGCTTCCAATTCATCTAATACGACATCAACATAAGCTGGATATTTGTTGTTTTCCATCTCTTTTCTTTCATCTTCAGGAAGAATGGTTGAGGCAATAGGTGTCGCTTTCGCTGCTTCCATTTCCGCTTTCGAAATTTTACCGTGTTTCTCCATTAACGTAAGAACAATATTTCTTCTTTTTTCAGCTCTTTCAGGGTTTCTGAAAGGGTAGTATGCATTAGGTGATTGCGGCATGCCCGCTAATAACGCATATTGTTCTAAGCTTAATTCATCTAAGTCCTTGCCAAAAAATTCTTGAGAAGCTGTTCCAAATCCATAAATATTCCGTCCCATAAGAACTTTATTGAAATACATCTCAAAAATCTCTTCTTTTGAATATTCTCTTTCTAATTTGAAGGCCAGCCATGCTTCCTGTGCTTTCCGCTTTAACGTTTTTTCATCGGTAAGGAAAGAGTTTTTAATGACTTGCTGTGTCAATGTTGAAGCTCCTTCAGAACCAAATCCGCCTCTTAGGTTCGCTAATATGGCACCACCGAGGCGCCAGAAATCCATTCCGTGGTGTTTGTAAAAACGTACGTCTTCAGTCGCTAAAATCGCTTGCTCCATCATATCCGGTATTTCATCATACGGAACGTATTCGCGCTTTTCCGCTCCTAATTTTACAAAGACATCGCCGTTTTTATCTAATAGTTGAGATGTTAAAGGATCTTTTAAAAGATTTTCATCCAAATCTGGTGCTGTGCTGGCGTAAAAAGCGAATAGCCCAACACCGCCGACAAATAACGCCAGACCGGCTATTACTATAGCCATAATCACTTTTTTCAAAATGCTCCCGAACCGTTTCGGAGAACTGCCTTTTTTCCGTTTGCGTTCCGCCTCCAATTTTTGACGACGGGCAGCTCGAGAATTTGTTTGTTCACTCATAGTTTTTCCTGCCTTTCAATCGTTTCAACCGTTATTTGGTTTTCTTTTAATGCGTGTAAATAATCAAGTCTTGGCCGATAGCCTGGTTTAATTTCTATTGAAATCTCTTCCATTTCGGAAAGTGTAATTGATTTTCGTCCACCGTCTATCATTCTCTGCCACTTTTTTGCAAAGTTTTCATAAAGTACGATGAAATATCGGTCCAACGTGCTGAATTTCACAATTAAAAACGCAATGCCTTGTTGTTTACAAACGTTTTTCATATGCTCGACTTGATGCTCGTGTATATTTTGCAAAGGAAATGACGTTTTATTTTTCGTTTCCTTTGCTTCAAAATCTATATGTTTTCCTTCCCATACACCATTATAATCGGTAGTAGAAGGGGATCTGAAGTATGCTTCTGTTATGACTGCAGCACTTCTTGCCGGATATTTCACATTAACGATTTGTATTGGAACCGGCTTTTTATGGATGACAGCGATGCCATTACTAACATAATACTCATTTGTCTCATTCAACTCGTCTTCTAATGTTTTTCCCCTATTGCTGAATGAAATATCGGTCTTATTACGGCTTGCCGCCTGAGCCTTCGGAACGTATTTTTTGCCGTTCGGATACCGAATCGTCATGACCACCACCTCGCAATTCTTATCATACCATAATGATTGGACGGATTATCGATTTAAAAGTTGCCGTCTTTTTGAAAGAATGCACGTTCGTTCATGTTTGGTATATAGATAATTGTTTGATAAACTATAAGAAAGATCGTAGAGGAGAAGAGATACGTTGTCTACTTTAATAGAGAAAACAGAACGACTTTTGAAAGCATGCGAGGATTGCATAACAAGACATGCCCACATGAGGGAATTTGACATAGAGCCTGATTTTTTCAAAGATGTAAAGCCTTATGCAGATGAATACCATCAGTTGTTGGATGAATGGTCCGCTGAGGTGCTTTCCTATATCCGTAAGAAAAATCCGAAATATGTTCATCCGCATCAAGTTGAACAAATGAATGAGGCAATGAAACAATTCATTGTCCAGTCATTTTACGCAAAAACTGGCAAGAAACGTTTTATACTGTCGATCAATTCAGCTATGTATACATTAAAAACTGTTAAAGAAGCTTTAATGGAGGAAGGAGGCAGCAGGGTTGAAGGAAACGAACGTACATGATGTTGTCAATCTTTTACGAGCTGATCCTGAAATTGGACCGAATATCCTTCATTACCGAACGATAGAAGGCAAATCCGCTTCGTATGCCTCTTTTCCAGATTCATTGCATCCATCCATTAGAAAGGCGTTGAATCATAAAGGAATCCAACAATTATATAGCCATCAGCGCCAAGCGTATGATCTGTCTGAAAAAGGGGCTTCATTTACAGCTGTCACTCCGACCGCTTCGGGAAAGTCTCTTTGCTATCATTTACCGGTGCTGCAAAGTGTTTTGAATGATGATGCTGCAAGAGCGCTTTACCTATTTCCGACAAAAGCATTGTCGCAAGACCAATTGGCAGATTTGCATGAGTTAATTGAAGCGAGCGGCGAGTCGATTTTAAGCTATACATATGATGGGGATACAGCGCCGGGCTTAAGAACGAAGGTACGGAAATCTGGCCATATTGTTTTGACGAACCCAGATATGCTGCACTCAGGCATTTTGCCGCATCATACGAAATGGGTTTCTTTATTTGAAAACTTGAAGTATATCGTCCTTGATGAATTGCATACGTATAAAGGGGTGTTCGGTTCGCACGTTGCTCATGTCTTGCGCAGGTTGAAACGGATTTGCAACTATTATGGCAGTGATCCCGTCTTTATTTGCACGTCGGCGACGATTGCGAACCCGAAGGAATTGGCCGAATCATTAACAAATACGCCAATGGAGCTCATTTCAAACAACGGAGCGCCATCCGGAGTAAAGCACTTTCTTTTCTATAATCCGCCGGTCATCCATCCGACATTTGGCATTCGGAGAAGCGCAGTATTAGAAGTTCGTGATATCGCATCCTTCCTCTATCGAGAAGGAATACAGACGATTATTTTTGCAAAAAGCCGAGTGCGTGTCGAAATGCTCGTTACGTATATGAAAGAACTGACGAAAAAGAAACTGTTCGATACAACAATTATGGGTTACCGGGGAGGGTATTTACCGTCTGAAAGAAGGACGATTGAACGGAAATTGCGGGAAGGGAAAATCCGTACAGTCGTCAGCACGAATGCATTGGAATTAGGAATTGATATTGGACAGTTGCAAGCTTGTATTATGACGGGCTATCCAGGAAACATTGCAAGTGCCTTTCAACAAGCAGGAAGGGCAGGAAGGCGGCAGGATGATGCTTTAATCATTTACGTTGCCCAATCTATGGCGTTGGATCAATATGTCGTTCAAAATCCTGACTATTTGTTAGGGCAGACGCCAGAAGAAGCAAGGATCCATCCGGATAATATACTCATCTTAATGGATCATTTGAAATGCGCTTCTTTTGAATTGCCATTTACAAGGACGGAGAGCTATGGAGAGTTCGAAGTGCAAGAGCTGCTGTCGTTTTTAGCAAATGAAGGCATTCTATTGGAAACTTCTGAGAAATGGCACTGGATGACAGACCGATTCCCGGCAAGTGAAATAAGCTTGCGGTCCGCTTCACAGGAAAACGTCGTAATTATTGACAAAACGATGCCGAAAGAAACGACCGTCATCGGTGAAATGGACCGGTATAGCGCAATGACTTTATTGCATGAGGAAGCCATTTATTTGCACCAAGGAAAGCAATATCAAGTGGAAGAGCTGGATTGGGAAGAAAAGAAAGCATACGTAACGAATGTAGATGTCGACTATTATACAGATGCCAATTTGGCTGTTGAGCTGAAAGTGATGAGCGAGGATGATAGTAAATCAATCGGGGAAGCGGAGGCAGCGTACGGAGATATTGCAGTTTTGGCGATTCCGACGATTTTTAAAAAAATCCGTTTTGACACTCACGACAATATCGGCTCTGGACCGATCTCCCTACCAGCTGAAGAACTTCATACTTCTTCAACTTGGTATGCATTTGATGTACCAGCTGGCTGGAAAGAATCCGAATTGACGGATGCATTGACGGGAGCCGCCTATGCAATTCAATCTTTCATCCCGCTCTTCATTCGTTGTGACCGAACAGATATCCATGTTGTACCGCAAGTAAAGGCAATCCATACGCAGAAGCCGACGATTTTTATCTATGATAGCTATCCAGGTGGCATCGGCTTAAGCGAGAAGCTTTTCGACCGGTGGGAAGCATTGTTGAAAAAAGCAGCAGAACATGTTGTTAGATGCCCTTGTGAGAACGGTTGCCCGGTTTGCATCGGGGCCCAAGAGGCTGGTGTGAAAATGAAAGGTGAAGTGATTGCTCTTCTTCAGCAATTGAATGGGGGAGCTGCTGATGTCGTATGAAGCGAAATTAATGCAAATGAAGAAATTGCTGAAAAAAGATCAGCCTCAAAAAATACCGGAAGTACCATCGCAAAGAAAAATTCAGTCTCCTCAGTATGAAGAGCAATGGCTCCGTGCCGGTTTACTAAAAGAAGAAAATGATCTTGGCATTGTTTATAAAAGAGTCGTTACGTATCCTTCAAATTATAGACATGGCCACTTCACTTTGTCAGGATTACAGCAAACTCTTGAGCGGTGGAAAGAAGAAAAGCTTTCACATCCGCTATCTCCGGATTTGAACAAACCGCTTCTGTTTTTTGATACGGAAACGACTGGATTAAAAGGTGCCGGTACACTTATCTTTTTAATTGGTTTCATAGAGTATACGGGAAGTGCTTTTACACTGACTCAATATGTTTTACCAGGCCCTGAGCACGAGGCCGCATTTCTCTATGCAACTAAGTTTTGGGAGGAACAGAAATCAATCGTCATGTATAACGGCAAAAGCTTTGATATGCCGATGGTAGAAACGAGATGGACGATGAATCGTAATGAATTGCCCCCTTTGCTTCGCCATACGGAAATTGATTTGCTACATGGGTCAAAACGTATTTGGAAAAACGAAATGGATACGTTTAAGTTAACTACAGTAGAAGAGGAGCAATTAGGCTTTTTTCGTGACGGCGATATTCCAGGACATATGGCGCCTATCATCTATCAAGACGCAGTGAAAAATGGTAGAGCAGAGCTATTGATGAAAGTGCTTCATCACAATGAATGGGATATATTATCCCTCGTAACATTGTATATTCGTTCGACCGATCTTCTGTTAAACAAAAAAACCTACTCGACAGAAACAATCGGTACGAATATTGGAAAGTGGTTTGCCGATCTGAAATCATTCGATCGAAGCAAAGCGGTACTTGAACAAGTCATTTCACAATCCGAAACCCGCCATCCAATGGCGTATTATCATTTAGGGTTTTTATTCAAAAAAGAAGAAGAGTTTGAGAAAGCTGCCATGTCATTTTCAATTGCTGCGGAAGGGTTAAATGGGCGAGAACGGATCATAGCATACGAGGAATTGGCAAAACTATTTGAACATAAATTGAAAGAGTTGCAAAAGGCCTTGTCGATTACCAGAGAAGCAATTCATTTATTAAAAAGGGAAAAACTTACCGAACGTTTCAAGTTACGCATGGAAATATCGCTTGCAAATCGGGAAATGAGGCTTAACAAGAAACTATTTCCCGGGGAAGCGCAATAACCGACAAATTGCGGCTTCAAACGGATAAATAGTAGGACAAGGATGTACAAAATATGATATAATAACGTAAGGTAATCACAGATGGAAGGACGTCATTTCATGGAAATAAAACTCGACTCGAAAACAATTCTTGAAAAAGAGTTTAAGACGGGCTTGCGAGGGTATAATCAGGAAGATGTTGATTTATTTCTCGATCAAATCATCCAAGATTACGAAACATTTAAAAAAATGATCTCTGAATTGCGCACGGAGAATGAAAAACTGAAAGAGGAACTTGCAACCCAACAAAAACGGCCGATGCCGAGCAATACGAATACGACAAATTTCGATATTCTAAAGAGGATCTCCAATTTGGAAAAGCACGTTTTTGGCAGTAAACTATATGACACAGAATAACAATCATTTGTAACATTTCATTGAAAATAGAACGATGATGCTGTATACTGTTAAAGCCATCATGTGAATTCAGGTAATCGCTGCAACATTTGTTGTAGAGGAAAGTCCATGCTCGCACGGTTCTGAGATGACCGTAGTGTTCGTGCTCGGCGAAAAAATAAGCCGAGGCTCGCATTGCGATGACGGCGGGAATAAGTCCTAAGTCCTTTTGGATATGGATGAGGTTCCCTGAAAAGTGCCACAGTGACGTAGCCGGTCCGGAAACGGTCCGGGTGGAACGCGGTAAACCCCACGAGCGAGAAACCCAAATTATGGTAGGGGCGCTCTTCCGAAGGAATTGAACGGAGGAAGGGACAGAACAATTCTGTAGATAGATGATTACCACCCTAAGTACGAGGCGATAGCTGTTTGAGTACACGGGAACAAAACATGGCTTATCGAATTTACATTGGTTTTGACATAGCAATCGATGCTCTCCTTCTCGTTTGGAGAGCATTTCTTCGTTATATGGATTGTATGAATTGTATGGGCGATCATCAAACTACATAGAGGCAAAAGGTATTGAATGTCCGTTATAGGAGTGAATAGATATGGCGAAATATAAACTAGTCGCTACATCTGCCATGGGTTTAGAATCCATTGTAGCTGATGAAGTGAAAGAATTAGGATTCGAAACACAGACTGAGAATGGAAAAATATTTTTTGAAGGCGACGAAACAGCAATTGCCAAAACAAATATGTGGCTGCGTGTGGCGGACCGTGTACGTGTCGTTGCGGGAGAATTCACTGCAACGACATTTGATGAACTGTTTGAAAAGACAAAGTCGATACCATGGGAACAATATTTGCCTGTTGATGCTGCATTTCCGGTAGCAGGTAAATCCGTGAAATCTACATTATATAGCGTTCCTGATTGCCAAGCGATCGTCAAAAAAGCGATTGTAGAACGGTTGAAAATGGCTTATAAACGGATTGGCTTTTTAGATGAATCGGGTCCTTTATTTAAATTGGAAGTTTCGATTTTGAAAGATAAAGTCACACTGACGATCGATTCAAGCGGCACAGGGCTCCATAAGAGAGGCTACCGTGTCGGGCAAGGTGATGCACCGTTAAAAGAAACATTGGCTGCGGCACTTGTAAAGCTAACCCGTTGGAATCCAGATCGTCCGTTTGTCGATCCGTTTTGCGGGTCTGGAACGATTGCGATTGAGGCGGCAATGATCGGTCAAAATATCGCCCCTGGCTATAATCGAGAGTTCAGCAGTGAACATTGGCCATGGATGAAAAAAGCGATATACGATCGCGTTAGAGAAGAAGCGGAAGACATTGCCAAATATGATCAGCCTTTAAATATTACAGGGTTTGATGTCAATCAAAAAATGGTGCATATCGCAGAGCAAAATGCGATTGAAGCGGGATTCGCGGATTTGATTACTTGGCAGCAGCGCAATGTCAAAGATTTATCACTTGAAGGTTTGAATGGCGTCCTTGTCGGAAACCCTCCATATGGAGAACGTCTTGGAGAAATCGAAGAAGCTGAGGAACTTGCCCGGGTATTGGGACATATAATGGAAAAGTATCCAAGCTGGTCTGTATATATGCTTTCTTCATTGGAAAACTTCGAAGAGATGTATGGAAAAAAAGCAACAAAGAAACGCAAACTATTCAACGGCTTCATTCGCACAGATTACTACCAATTCTGGGGAAAACGAGCATGATACCAAAAGATGAGGGCGGCGTTTAGCTTCTACAGGCGTTGGCCGACTAAGAACGCCGCGTCCTGCGGCAACGTCGGCACTAATACGTCCTGTATGTCGGAGAGCTTGAACATAAGGCGCTTATGCTTTATGAAAAAGGAAGGCAGTCTAAAACCGTCGCGTCCTGCGACAACGACTGCATGACCTGCATCGTGCAGGCCTAAGCGACCCGAGGAGCTGCCGCCCGGGGTCTGGATGATAACAAAAGCGGAGAACGCCGTTTCGTTTGATGATTTAATTGTATTAAGAAAAAGGTTATGAAATTTGACGGAAGAGGCTGCCCCTCTTCCGTTTGTATGTGGAAAGGAGTTATTCCGGTGAAAAGTAAAATGCCGTTCGCCTTATCGAAAGAAAAATCCTTCTATGAATCATTGAATGACTGGATTGGCGACACATTGTATGACGAGCTGACGGAAAAAGGATTTGAATGTCGAGATGAACAGATTTTCATGGCGTTTCAAATTGAGCAAGCGTTGAAAGAAAAGAAAGTGTTGCTTGCCGAAGCAGGGGTAGGAACGGGGAAGACAATCGCATATTTATTGCCAGCGATCGCTTATGCGCGTTATACCGGAAAACCAGCGCTTATTTCGTGTGCCGATGAAACGTTGATCGACCAATTGGTAAAAGAAGAAGGGGATATTAAAAAACTGAGCGATGCTTTACAAATGAACATTGATGTCCGTTTAGCGAAAGCTCGCGACCAATATCTTTGCTTGAAGCGATTAGAAGAGGCGGATGATGAATTTGCGGAAGAAGTGGAATCGTCATTGCCTGATTTTGTCCGCGGGAATGCTTCTTTGCAGTCGATTCAGCCATATGGTGACCGATCCGATTATCCCGACTTAAATGATGAACAATGGAAAATGATAAATTTCCATCCCATCCAGCAATGTGCCGCTTGTGATCTTCGCAATCGGTGCGGTCAGACAATTCATCGGAATCATTATCGGGAAGCTGCAGATTTGATCATTTGTTCACATGATTTCTATATGGAACATATTTGGACGAAAGATTCCCGAAAACGCCAAGGCCAGCTACCTTTGCTGCCTGAAGTTTCTATGGTTGTATTTGATGAAGGTCATCTCCTTGAATATTCGGCTCAACGGGCACTTACTTACGAAGTGCAAAGCAACACTCTTCTTCAATTATTAGAGCGGATTATGGTCGATGGCATTCGAGAAGAGACATTGCAGCTTATGGAAAGATTAATTGATGTGCACGAAGAATTTTTCCGCCTGTTGCATCAGTGCACAATCGGTGAAACGGAAGAAAGAAAAAGTATCGGAAAAAGTGCAGCTCTTTTATCTACAGGTAAAGAAGCGATTTCCATTTCGACAGCGTTATTAGAGGAATTTGTTTTTGAAGGTGAATTGTTTGTCATTCCTGAATACGACTTGAAAATGGTCGAAGAATATTTAGAACAATATATTTTCTCAATGGAACTCTTTACTTCAGAAAATGATGCGGTGGATTGGCTGGAAGAGCGGCATGGCGAAACGACATTGATCATTATGCCTCGGCTCGTTACTGATATTTTAAAAGAGAAGCTATTTACCGCAAATTTACCGATCATTTTTTCATCGGCAACGCTTTCTGTCGGTAAAGATTTCACATACTTATTGGATAGTCTTGGAATTGATGATTTTCTATCATTTTCAGTTGAATCTCCATTTGATTATGAAGAAGTGATGAAAGTGTTCATTGCTGAAATGAAAAAGGAAGAGAAAGCAGAATATGTACTGAATATGTTGCGTGAAGAAGAACAGACACTAATCTTGTTTAAATCTGAGCAATCGATGAAAGACTTTCAAGCTTCATTGCCAATTGAGTGGGTTGGAAAAATTGGTTTTGAAGGAGAAAGGGAACTATCGTCGATCATCCGTGATTTTCAAGGAAAAGAAATGATGAATCTATGTTCGTATCATTTATGGGAAGGGTTAGACATTCCACAAGATGCGTTAACTCGTGTTATTATTTATGATTTGCCTTTCCCTCCAGCTGACCCGCTCTTTAACGCAAAGCGCAATCAAGCTGAGGATCCGTTTAAAGATGTTGACCTACCTTTCATGCTGTTAAGGCTTCGCCAAGGCTCTGGCCGTCTCATTAGAACTTCGGAAGACTTTGGAACGATCCATGTCCTGTTAGATCATAAAGAAGGGAATTTGCGAAAAGAAATAGAAGCAGCGTTTCCTGTGAAAGCGCACGTAGCATCCTTAAAGTAAAACAATAAAAAGCTGGCACGCAACTGTTCTTTTGCATGTCAGCTTTCCTTTTTATTATGATGCTTCATCGATTGTTAATAAGATATTAAGCATAGATCCGCTTTCGAAGCGAATCGGTAGCTTGAATGCCTGCTTGAAACCATAAAATTTCGTTGATCCTGTCATAATGGTAGGTGTGGAAATATCGAGAGAAAAACGATCTTTTTCAAGAATTGTACATAGGTTACCGGCAACCATGTTTCCTAACTCTCCAGTAAATGATTCTACCATTTCACCTTCAATATTCATGCCAAACATCGACTGGCCAATTACATCAATAACATCGTAGGTCGTCTCGAGGATCAATCGACCTTTAACTTCACCGACAAGGCTAATAAGGACGCCAATTTCCTTCTGCTCATAAGGTTGTGCAGTTAGGACAGGCGATAAAACGTCAAATTTGACTGGTACAACATTATTCAAGGATGTGATTGTGCTATTTAAGATTTTTTGTATGTTTATAGCCGTACTCATAACGACACTCCCCTCATTCTATAATTGATATGTAGCAAATGCAGCCAATTAATAATTAGTATACTGAATACAGTACTATAATACCATGAGTAAAGTAACAAAGTATAGGCTCTCTTAGCAAATTAAATTAAATTCCGATACAATCTTGAAAAATGGTATGATAGGGAAGACAACGTAGGGGAAGGATCGAAAATGATGTCTCAACATAATTATTTGGAAAAGACGGCCACATATGGCCAAATATTTAAAGAAAGCCATGATCATGAAAGACTGCAAAAGGCTGAGTTATTAGCAAAAAAGATTATAAATAAGGAATATGTAATCGCATTTGCTGGACATTTTTCTGCGGGAAAATCTTCGATGATCAATGCGCTAACAGGGGAGGATCTTTTACCTTCTAGTCCGATTCCAACGAGCGCCAATATCGTTAAAATCAAAAAAACCAATGAAGATTTTGCGATAATTCACCGTACAGACGGGTCTGTCTTGAAATATGAAGGGCATGGTTTTCCTGAAGCGATCAAATCTTTCAGTAAGGACGGCGCCGAGATTTATCAAATTGAAATCGGACATACTGCATCACATTTGCCAGAGGGCATTACGGTGATGGATACACCAGGGGTTGATTCAACTGATGATGCTCATAGGCTTTCCACTGAATCCGCACTCCATTTGGCTGATCTCGTTTTTTACACGATGGACTACAACCATGTTCAATCTGAGTTGAATTTCACATTTACTAAAGAATTGATGAAATATAATGAGAATATGTATTTAATTATAAATATGATCGATAAGCATCGAGATAGTGAATTGTCATTTGAGGACTTCAAAAAGTCGGTGAAAGACGCATTTGAACTTTGGGGCGTTTATCCAAAAGGCATTTTTTATACATCATTGCGCGATAAAAATCACCCGTATAATGATTTTGAAAAGGTAAAAGAAATTGTTGAAGGATCAATTGAAAACTATGAGGAACGATTTTATTACAATGCAGACCAATCGTTAGCGAAGCTGAAAGATGAGCATACGATCTACCTTCAAACAGAAATAGACGATCGAAAATCTTTATACGAGCAACTTGTTGTGGAACATGAGTGGTCAGAGGTCAATGAATTGAAAAAAGAATTGGCTGCTCAAAAAAATCAGTTGACCCTCTTATCGGGAGACGAATTTTATGCTACCTTTGAAAGCAATCGAAGTGAACTGTTGCGGAATGCCTCAATAACGCCTTTTGAAACACGAGAATTGTTGAAAGACCATTTAGAAGCGAAATCCCCGAAATTTAAAGTGGGTTTGCTGTTTGGAGCAAAAAAGACAGCTGAAGAGAAAGCAAGACGTAAGCAAGCTTTGTCAGATAATTTATCGAAGCTGTTGCATTCACAAATTGAAACGCATTTGAAGTCGCTAATGAAAACATCTTTAAAAAATGCGGGATTGTTAACTGATGAACGATCAATTGAAATAGACAGCATGGATATGAGGATTCCTTTCGAGGAAATTGATCAACATTTAATAGGCGCCGATGTTATGACGGGCGATACGATTTTAAATATGGCCGAGCAAATGAAAACGGCTGTTGCATCGCTTTATAAGAAGCTGACGGATCCGTGGAAAAAGGAAATGTCTTCTATTGCATCTGCTTCAGGCAATGAAAAAACTGAACCGTTAATGCAATCAATTCGTATTTTAGAGGAGAAAGTTGCTGCAATTGAGCAAGTGAATGAACTTAAAACGCAATTGGATCATATAGATGCATGGATTGCTTCACCGCCTACAGAGCTATTGCGTAAACGCAATGAACTGCTAAGCGAGTGGAAAAAAGAAACGAAAATCGAAAAAATTGAATTGACGCCTCAGCTTGAGGAGGCATCTTCCCTTGAAATCTCCGAAAAGGTAGCAGAAAACAAAAGGGAAGATAACGACGAAGTAGCTCAATTTGATACAAATTCTACAATCGAATCCGCGTTGCATGTCGCAAATGCGGTAAGCTCGATTAAAGGCTTCATGGAAAGCGCCCAGTACTTGAAAAACAAAGCGAAAAGACTGGAAAATCAGGAATTCACAGTTGCGTTGTTCGGCGCATTCAGCGCAGGTAAATCATCTTTTTCCAACGCTTTGATCGGCGATCGAGTGTTGCCTGTTTCTCCTAACCCGACGACAGCGGCCATTAATCGTATTCGCCCTGTTGCTGAAGGAAAAGAAGATCGAACGGCGGATGTCCATTTGAAAAACGAGCAGCAAATGACGGAGGACGTTGCATTATCATTTGAAGCTTTAGGCGAACAGATTTCTTCATTGGATGAAGCTTATCGCTTGGCGGAAGAGGTCGTCCAGAAGGAATTGGTCGATGAAAGCTTGCACATTCATAAATCATTTATCCGTGCATTCCATAAAGGGTATAGCACTTACAGTGAATCACTTGGTCAAACAATGAACGTCAATCAGGATGAATTTTCGCGTTTTGTGGCGGAAGAGGAACGGAGCTGTTTTGTCGATTCGATCGATCTGTTCATTGACTGTCCTTTAACGAGGCAAGGCATTACGCTTGTTGATACGCCGGGAGCTGATTCGATTAATGCAAGGCATACAGATGTCGCTTTCGAGTATATACGGAATGCCGATGCAATCCTATTTGTCACGTATTACAACCATGCATTTGCAAGAGCAGACCGTGAATTTCTCATCCAATTGGGCCGTGTAAAAGATGCGTTTGAATTAGATAAAATGTTTTTCATTGTCAATGCAATTGATTTAGCTACCGACAATGAAGAGGCTAATGCGGTCAAATCGTTTGTTGAACAGCAAATGCTTACGTTTGGAATACGTAATCCGCGTGTTCACGGTATTTCCAGTTTACAAGCCTTGCAATCGAAGTTGGATGGAACAGCAAATCGTGACATGGAGAGATTTGAATCTGATTTTGCGCATTTCCTGAAAAATGATTTGAAAGGTTTGTCTGTCCAAGCGTTGACAGAAGAGACGGTTAAAACTGTTGAGCGAGTTAGAACGTTAATCGAACGAACAGAGCAAAATATGACTCGCAAAGCTGAGCGATTGACAGAGTTAGACCAAATAGAACAGGCCATTCGCATCCATTACGGACAAAGCTTTACAGAAGTGATCCGTAAAGCGGCAGACAATGAATTGAATGAATTGCTCTATTATGTGTTGCAACGGGTGTTTTTACGTTTCGGCGATTTCTTCAAAGAAGGGTATAGCCCTTCAACTTTTGCGACTTATCAAACCGATAAAGCTTTAAGCATCGCATTGGCAGAAACTGTCCAAATGGTTGGGTTTGATTTAACGCAAGAATTGAAAGTAACAAACCTTAGGATGCTGAATTTCATGACGAAGCTATTAAAAGAACGCCAACATATTGAAATGCGATTTTTGAATGAAAAGGACAGCTCACTGTCACCTTCGCCATATGAGCCTGAAGATGCTCAGATGCTGTCATTCAGTGCGCCATTTACAGATGTCAATGTGTATAAGGATGTAAACCGTCTTTTTAAAAACCAAAAAGCATTTTTTGAAAAAGGCGAGCGTCTCGTCTTAAAAGAGAAATTAGAAGAACGGCTAAAAGTGGATGCATCTCACTATTTAGGAAAAGAAAAAGAGCATATCGAACAATGGGCGAACCAATGGATCGATAGTGAAGCTGAAGGGCTTCGCCAACATTTATTATTGCAAAGCATCCAGCAAATCGAATCGGAAAGGACATTGCTTCAACGTACGGAACAATTGGAAGAATGGCGTAAAATTTACGACTCAATACGTACAAAGGAGATGGTGTGAATGGACGTATTCAAATCAATTGAAGAAATTGATTACGGAAAGGTGAAGTGGGTCGATACCCGCTTCTCCCTCAATGACCGTGAAGAGGGCAAGCGCAAGTTCGCAAAAGGACATGTAGCAGGAGCTGTCTATTGGGATTTGGAAGAGGACTTATCTGATATGACAAAAAAAGCTGGTCGCCATCCGCTCCCTGATAAGGAAAAATTGACAGCACTTTTTAGAAAGAGCGGTTTATCGTTGAACGATGACATTATTGTTTATGATGACGGAGGCAGTCCGTTTGCTGCAAGGGCTTGGTGGCTGCTACGCTACGCAGGATTTCAAAACGCTTTTATTGCAATCGAAGGATTTGAGCAGTTGAAAGCATCGGGTGTGCCAATTTCTACAGAAAACGAAATTATCCCTCCTACTGAAGTTGTTCCTGTATGGAACGAAACTATTCATGCTCCACGCTCTTTTATTGAGGAAACTGTTGCAGGTAAAAAGGGTGCCATTTTGTTGGATGCACGGTCGGCTGAACGTTATCGTGGTGTAGTTGAACCGATCGACCGAGTAGCGGGACATATACCAGGCGCTTTGAATTTCGATTGGGAACAATTAAAGCTAAATGGTTCTTTTAACCTCGGTTCAGAGGTGAAGGATCAATTAGAGAAGACCGTCTCAAAGAGTGAAGATATTGCTGTCTATTGCGGCAGCGGAGTAACGGCTGCTCCTTTATATGCATTGCTGAAACATAATGGTTATGAGCATGTTAAACTATATGTCGGGAGTTTTAGCGATTGGATTTCAAAAGCTGATGCTCCAGTTGAGAAGACAAACGAATTATAACGGGGTGCTGTAACGTATGCAATTTGCAATAATTGGAGATATCCATTCATCGATCGAAGACTTACAACGAGTATTATCTCATATTCAAAAAACCGCTCCACAAGCAACGATTATAGGAACTGGCGACTTATTTGAATGTACGATTAGTAAACGGTTTATTAATGATCGTACATACAGCCAACTGTCAGAAGTAATGATTCTTCCTGAAGGATTTGAAGAGCTGCTGACATTTCCTTCAGTAATAGGGAATCAAGAAGAGCGGATTTTGTATATAACAGATTCTGATGAGGAACTTCGGTCTTTTTTGCAAGCATTGCCGGAACGGCTTAATGCAGGTCGAGCGGAAGTTGTCCATGGGCATCAATGGAAATGGGGCGGCGAACCGTGGTCTCTTTTGGAGGCTGAGCCGTCAAAATCATTGACTTTTTATGGTCATAGCCATCAATCAGGTTTGATGCGAGATGGACAAACGGAAGCAAAAATTGAATTTGGAAAACCCTATCTTATTGATAGCCGAACGACGTTAGTCAATGTCGGCGCAGTGGTTGACGATCAGGAATGGGTTTTGTTTGATGATGACGTAGCTACAGTTACGTTTATGAAAGCGAATTAGTATGTACTTTTGAATTTAGGATACAATAAGCATTCAAGCATTTGCCAACAGCCAATAAGGCTGATGGCAGATGCTTTTATTGTTTGGATTGAATGCGAATTGCCTCACGCGCAAGTGCATCAGCAGCCTTATTTTCTGTATCTGGAATCCACTTGATGAAAAAGTAATCAAATGATTTCGCGATGGAAAGTATTTTATTCAAATAGGTTCGATGAAGTTCATTTTTCACATATTCATTTTCCACCGCAGATACGACTGCTTTCGAATCGGAACGGGCTGAAACAATGCCATTAGTCAGTTTGGCGGCTTCTTCCATACCTCGGCATAGTGCGATAAATTCTGCCGTATGGTTATTTGTCGGCTCAATCGGTTCGGAGATTTTCGCTTGATGTCCTTCGCCTTTTATAAAAATGCCGATTCCGCTTTTGCCGGGATTACCGGCGCTTGCGCCGTCTACGTATAATTCAAGCAAATTTTCTCATCCTCTCAATAGTTGCATATTGTTACCCTTCATAATAAAATAAAGAAACGGTTCGTTAGGAGGTTCATATGGATAAATTAACCGTCATGAATGAAATTAATGATGTTTTGGATACGTATTGTGAAGGTTGCTTTATTAAAAAGCAACATATTAAAGAATTTGGCAAAACAGGCGCCCACCAATTTTGTATTGCAACATGTACAATTGGGGAGCAACTACGTTTTTTAGGTAATGAAATGAATAAAATGACAAAATAATATCCCGCCATTTGAAGCACTGGCGGGATTTTGAATTGGATTCAGTGAATGAATCTATGCTAAACCATCTGTAGCAGTAAATTAGATCGACGGATCAAAGGAAATCTGAATTCCGCCGATTGAATGTAAAGCCTCTATAGTAGAGAACTTTTCGGAAACGATCGAAAAATTCCGACGCAATTGCGTTGAGGCACGATTGATAGTTGAACGTCAATTTTCTGATATGGTTAAGACATTCGCCGCTTGAGGGCCCCGATTACCTTCGATGATTTCAAAGGTGACAGATTGTCCTTCGTCTAGCGTTTTGAAGCCATCTGCAACAATGCCGGTATAGTGGACAAATACATCTTCTCCATTATCTGTTTCGATAAAACCATACCCTTTTTCATTACTGAACCATTTTACTTTACCTTGGTACATGATTTTATCCTCCCTCGGCGTTTCGATGTCTTCCCCATTATTAACATGGATGCATATACTATACATGAATCGACAGAAAACGTCAATGACATGCCTAAATTTTCTGTCGACTGAAAGGATGTACATATAATGAAAGAGACGATTCAACAATGCGAGCATATCGTCAAAACGATTTACAACAACTTTGATGCCAGCCATGACTTTGATCATATTGACAGAGTGATGAAAAATGCTGAAAAAATAATGAAAACGGTTGAGGAAGTCGATGAAGATATTGTTCGTTTATCTGTATTGCTCCATGACATTGACGATCCGAAATATCAATCGGAAAGCAATATGTCTGCAATGGAAATTTTAAAAAAGATCGATTTGGACGATCACCTGGCAGCAGATGTGATGAAAACGATTGAAAGTGTGTCATTTAGCGGGGGCAATGAAAAGGAGATCGTTTCAATCGAAGGGGCAATTGTTCGAGATGCCGATCGGTTGGATGCGATTGGGGCGATTGGCATTGCAAGAACTTTTGCATATGGAGGAGCGAAAGGGAGAAAATTATATGATGCGGAGGAAGTTGCCCGATCTTCCATGAGCGAGGCAGAATATCGGTCGAAGAAGACCGCGTCAGTTACACATTTTCATGAGAAGCTTTTACTTTTAAAAGATCTAATGGTGACAGACGAAGGGAAACGATTAGCTAAAGAACGCCATAACTTCATGGTCAGTTTTTTGCAACAGTTGGAAAATGAGATAATGTAAGTGACCAACATGACGGCAAATTAAATGCAGGTATCCTCATTCAAGTAGGATACCTGCATTTTTTAACGCTTGCTCTGCATCAGCAATTTGTTTTTCATTATCTGATAAAACTGTATGCATATGAATGCCACCTTCTGCAAGCTTGGATAAATAGACGGCATTTGCTATATCAATCCGTCGAATGAAATCTTTCACTTCCTGACGATTGGAAACCATAATGGACGCGCTTAAATCACCGTACACGGGGTGCTCGATTCTTACGTCTTTTACAGTCAATCCATGGTCAACCATAATATTTAGCTCATCCTCTGTTTTCTCGGATGCATGCTTGCAGACGAATGTTTTTTCAATCTTGTTAGGCCCATTTTGTTCGCTCAAGTATAAATAGCCTTGACTCGTAGCGATAATCGGTTCTTCTTTCGCTTTTAATAGTGTTATATCGCCGACGATAACTTGTCGACTTACATTCGTCAATTCGCCAAGTTCTTTGCCCGTCATTGGTACCCCTAAAGATTTTAACTTATCAAGTATCCATTTCCGGCGTTCTTCTGCCGGAAGTCTGTCATTTCCACTCAATTTCATCCCTCCGTTCCTCTTATTTTACCATATTTGCCTTTGCAGTTGAGTATGTTCCATCATTGATATAAGTGTATAATAAATATGGATTGAATTGCAGGGGGAGAGCATATATGCAGATTGAAAAAATAATTGTGCGCAGAATGAAAATGCGAATGAAAACTCCTTTTACGACAAGCTTTGGCACAATGATCGATAAACATTTTTTATTATTAGAAGCAATCGATGAATTAGGAAATAGAGGATGGGGTGAATCCGTCGCATTTGACGCACCGTGGTATACAGAAGAAACCGTTGACACGAACTTTCATATAATAAAAGATTTTTTGGTACCTATACTATTTAATTGCCATATTGAGCATCCGGATGATGTGAGCGAGCGGTTTTCGCCAATTCGAAGAAATAATATGGCGAAAGCTGCAGTTGAAGGTGCGATTTGGGACGCCTATGCAAAGCGCAATCGCATGACTTTGGCAGAAGCTTTGGGCGGCAAGCGAAAACGTATCGAAGTTGGTATAAGCATAGGCATTCAAGGGAGCTTGTCCGATTTAATCAGCATCGTCCAAAAATATATAGATGAAGGATACAAACGGATAAAAGTGAAAATTAAACCGGATGCAGATATTGAAGTGTTGAAGCAATTGCGCAAAGCATTTCCAGATGTTCCCCTTATGGCAGATGCTAACTCCTCTTATTCGCTTGCTGATGCGGAGAAGCTGAAACAGCTGGATTCTCTCGACCTATTAATGATTGAACAACCATTGGCACATGACGATATTATCGATCATGCAAAATTGCAAAAAATGATTCAAACGCCAATCTGCTTAGATGAAAGCATCACATCATTGGAAGATGCAAGAAAAGCGATTGAAATAGGAAGTGCAGGCGTCATCAATATTAAAATAGGCAGAGTAGGTGGACTGACGGAAGCGAAAAAGATCCATGATATTTGCTTTGAACATGGCATTCCAGTCTGGTGCGGCGGCATGCTTGAAGCAGGAGTCGGGCGTGCGCATAATATTGCGTTGACGACGCTTCCGAATTTCATTCTTCCTGGAGATACTGCTGGATCTTCCCGTTATTGGGATCAAGATATTATTCAACCGGAAGTAGTAGTGGAAGATGGTTATATATCAGTGCCAACTGCATTTGGCATTGGCTACGAACCGAATATTGAAATGGTCGAGAAATTTACGACAGGCATTTGGCAGTTTAACCGAAATGATTTTATAAGCTGAGGCATCATTTGGAACTTTTCCGTAGACATTTCCGTCCAATGGATTGAAGAAGAACGATTTTTACCGTAAAATGAAGGTATGTTTTAAGAGAGGGAGTTTTTTGTGAAAAAAATATTCGGTGCCGTAATGGCGGGTTCGCTTGCGCTTTTACTATCTGCTTGTAATTCGAGTGAGGCACAGGACAAGCTAACGGCTGAAAAATTAATGGCAAAATCCAATGAAGCGACAGAGACCTCGCTAAAATCGGTTCATGCCCATATCAATTTTGATGATTATGCAGTAACCGTTTATAACGGTGATATTGAAAATCCCGAAAAAGCAGGCGTCGTTTACGACTTGCAAGTTGACGCATACTTGGATCCTGAAAAAGTGAAACATACTGCTACGGTTGCTCCACGAGGCATAAAAAAGTATGAAGAAAACCTTTATAATATAAGCGGCAAGAATATCGTTAAAAAAGCGGACGATGCGGAGTGGCAACAAGTCGGTACGATTGAAGAACAATACGGGAGCTTTGTTAACGCTGTCTATCCTACGCTTGATTTATCCAAATTTGAACCATTTAAAGATGATTTCATATTGGAACCGATCGAATATGGTTATGCACTGAAACTGACTTTAGACCGAAATGGATTCAAAGAGTTTAAAAAAGTCTTTCCAGATGCAGGGCCAGTAAACGATGGTTTTAGGATTGTCGATAAAATGGAGCTTGTCATTACATTTAATAAAAGCACTTCATACGTAACGAGCTTCAAAATGTCATCAGATGTCCGCCATTTCGCTGACGGGAATTCATACCGCTCCCGACAAAAAATGAATGCGACATACAGTTATTTTAATGACATTAAGGATTTTGCAATTCCGAAAGAAGTGCAGGAAATTGCTTCGAAATGAATCAATCAAAAAAAACAGCATCTTTCCTTATGGAGGTGCTGTTTTTCAACTTTATAAGTTATCACTACCTTGCGTAATCAAAAAAGGGATTCAATATGAGGCGATAATTAGGAATGAAAATCCAAGAAGGAAAATCGATTCATTCCTACATATGATCTACAAGCCACAAGACCCCAATCAAACGGGTTCTGTAGGCGGGTGAAAATCACAAGTAACTATGGAACTAATAAATAATTTAGCACATAACTGAACAATAGTTCCCTTCATTTTGTCTTTCCCAATTCATTTACCTTTTGTAACTCATCCCAAAAACGATTAAATGTTGTTTATTCTACGGGTTTCAAGGATTTGCTCGATATGATGTAAAACATGTTGAGTATCATGCCGAAGAGCATCTCGTACGGTAGCCTTTCCGTGCTCATGTACAAGTACCCTGTCCAGTGAATCATTTAAAATGATACATAAATATGCGATATATTCCCTCATCATCGTGAAAAGCTTTAATTCTGATTCAATGGAACGGTTTTTATAGTCCATCTTGAAGTTCCAACTATCTCCATTAAACTCATTAAAAAAATAGGTTTTACCTGTATCCGCTAAGGCGTATCGGTTAATCTGAACATAATTCATATCACAGTCTACGATGTGATGTACAATTTCCCTTATTGACCATGTACCTGGTGCTCTTGTCTGATTCAAGTCAGACTCATTTAAGCCTGCAATTGCTTGCATAAGTTCGCTCGGTGCACTTTTGTATGATTCAATTAGCTTTTGGTCTTCTGGTGTTTTTAAATACATTTGATCTCCCTCCTGAAATTGGTACAATATCAAGCTCTATTCTGTATGGCTACTACAAAAATCCCTCTATTAATATGAAGTTGGTTTTGTCACTTCAATTGGAGCTCAATTAATTTCTGAACCAACATTATAGACTGTTTTTTCATGTTAGAATAAAAGATGTTTTTTAATTTGAGGGAAAATTCAACAATATATGAATTACATCATACCAAAATCTATATTTGGCAATCAAGCCATTGAAATAATGGAATTACATAATATAGGTAAATATTCGTCGCTTATTAGGGATTCGCATGGAGATTCTGCGAGCGTAGGTAGGGTTATAGTATTTAAAAATCAAAATTTTTTGGACGAATAATTTTGCATTGGGATATGCCCTTTGGATATCGATTTTTTCATTATTTGAAGTGGTTTTTTCCTTACATATTAGACAGGAAGCTGCATAATCGAAGGAAGACATTGGGACCTCAATTCACCCAACCTACACAAGGCATACATGTCATCCATATATTGTTTCGCTTTCTCGGCATCTCCTAAAATAACTGTAAAAAAGCTTTTTCCGCCCACTGTGTAAAGGTGTGAAAGTCAATCCCACGGGTAACCATATCCGACAACACATTTTTCGATGCATTAAAAAGCTTATAAGCCCTATAGCTGCTAATAGCCCGGTAGCGAAATTTTGACAATAGAAAGCCCGTCTCCAAGAGAATTATTGAACTATTCCTGTTGACGGGCTACGCCTTCTGCACCTTTGCCAGCATTGTCCATGGATCTACGCAAGCGCTTTAAGTCAATTGGACAACTACATTTTTGTAATAACTCCATCACAATTGCAAACCATACTTATAAATAGAGGAGGGAGAATAAAATGAAGCGAGCAGTACTTATTTTAAGCACATTTCTTTTCGTTTATTTGGAGAATTCTTATGCTCAGGAAAGTTTAGAAGACCTTTATTTGAAAGGTGGAGAGTTTACAGAAGTAAATAAAGCTATAAAAGAAGCTGAAAAACACTTTGGAAGAGATATAAATTTGCCTGTACGGCTTCCTGCGACAGCTTATACTCATTCTTTTGGTTCTTTCAGAAAGGATGGAATATCTCAACTAACGCTCAAATACCTTAATGAAAATACAGGGCATACTCATTATTCTATCAGAGTTACAGAAAAATATGATAGACCTAACGTTAAGTCTCCACAAGAAACTGTATCATTGAAGAATGGAGAGAAAGCACTTTATCTTGATAGAGATAATGCAGATGCATTAATGTTCGAGTTAGATTCGTTTGAATATATTTTAATACTTGATAAAAATAGTTTTGGTTCAAATTCAAAAGAAACCCTTGTTCAAATCGCAAATTCGATAAGATGATTAACTTACATTGAACAAAATTGGTTTTGCATATAAAGTTATATTTATCGAAAAGACACTTTGGATGTACTTGAATATCTGAAAAATCGCCTGTCCATTGTGGATGAGGACGCTTGCTACATACTCAAGAAAAGCTGTAAGTTATAGGGTGAGGAGAATTCAAGTGCTCGGATAACTTCCTTAGCTCTCTTATATTTCTGGATTCATCACTAATTGTATAAAGAGTGATTCATAAAGATTTTCCAAGAAATTTTACAACAGCTTTACAACGACAGTATTTTTGCACAAAAAAAATCACCCTCCCAAAAAGGAAGGTGATCATATATAAACGTTGGTATTATAAGCTTTAGAAAAGCCGCCTTTGCCGTATTGTAATCATAGAAAGTTTTAAACCACCACTCCTCAAAGTGGGTGTTCGCAGAAACGTTCCTGTCCGTCCCGATTGATGTGAATCGGGCATACCATTCCAGTTCCTATATAAAACTCCCTTTTACAGCTTAAAGGTTAAAACTTAATGTGAATACGTACAATGCAGCTTATGTCATTATAATACATGACTCCGGTTGTCATTTCAATGAAAATGATTTCCAAATGAAGTTGATTTCATATGACCTTTTAAGTAATTAAAAAATAAGCATTGGATTTCCACAGATCACTAAATATTTTGAACCGATAAAGCAATAGAGAGCAAACTTTCATACGAAAACATTTTCCGCAAGCTGTTTTCAATTTCACAATAAGGGAAAGGATCATAGTAAGCGAAGTTGGAAAGCGGTGAAACGATGAATCGGATTTTTCTATTGATGTTGGTGATTGGTCTGCCCTTAATTTTAATCGGTCAGACATTCCAATGTTTTTATTATGTGCTGTGGCAATTATTGCACTTTCCAGTTTTATCGGAAGGGCGACTGAAAGTATTGCAATCGTCAGCGGACCAAGAGTTGGCGGATTATTAAATGCTACGTTTGGGAATGCAGTTGAGCTGATCATTTCCTTTTTCACATTGAAAGCGGGCTTGATTGGCATAGTTTTGGCATCCTTAACAGGTTCTGTTTTAGGGAACTTACTATTAGTTTTAGGTTTTTCATTTTTCTTGGGCGGCATTAAATATAAAAGACAAAACTTTAGCATTCATGATGCAAGGTATAATTCAGGCTTACTCATCTTTGCGGTTATTGTTGCATTCGTCATCCCGGAAATATTTTCAATGTCCATGGATGAAAAGCAGACGATTACACTTAGTATCGGGGTTTCCATTTTATTAATAGCGCTCTATTTAGCTGGGTTGTTTTTTAAGTTGGTGACGCACCGAGGTGTTTTTTCATCAAATGATCAGGAAAAAGAATCGGAAGAAAAGGAACAAGCTGAATGGTCGAGAGGGAAAGCGATTGTCATTTTGCTACTATCGACTGTTGCAGTAGCGTTTGTTTCAGAACGATTGGTTCACACATTCGAAACGTTGGGTGATCAATTTGGTTGGTCGGAGCTGTTTATCGGGGTGATCGTTGTTGCGATCGTCGGCAATGCTGCGGAGCATTTTTCAGCAATTACGATGGCGATGAAAAATCGGATGGATGTCGCTGTTGAGATTTCGGTAGGATCGACATTGCAAGTCGCGATGTTTGTCGCGCCCATTTTAGTCTTGGCTTCATTGTTTATGCCGCAATCGATGCCGCTTGTTTTTACGATACCTGAGTTGGTTGCGATGGTGACAGCTACATTCTTAGTCATCAATTTATGCAACGATGGTGAATCGAATTGGTTTGAAGGGCTTACGTTATTAGCCGCTTATTTAATTATTGGAATAGGGTTCTTCCTTTTATAGATTTCAATTGTCAAGATTGGTTGAAAATGGTCAATGCGTGGTATAGTGGATAGGAAGGAGTGTTGCGCATATGTTTGTACATATTGGTGTTTTCTTAATGGCCATTGCATTTGCCATTTTTGCGATCTATTTATCAAAGTTACTAAAAAATATGGCGCAAAATATTGAATTGATTGGCAAAACGACTGGCCGGATGGAGAGTAAATTTGACCACACATTATATGAGTTAGAGCAAATGCTTATTGAATCTAATGGAACGGCAAAAGATGTTGAGCTAAAGTTAGATGCATTAAATAGTGTTTTCCAAACAACTGAAGAACTTGGCCAAGCTGCACAAAAAGCATCCGGTGCTATTGTGAAAATGACTTCCGACTATAATGAAGATAGTCGATTGGCTGGAACGAGGCCTTTTATTCGAATTATTCAAGCTTCAGAATTTGCGATAAGTCTCTATCAATCATGGAAGCGCGGAAGAACTGTAGGAAAAGAGGGATGAGGCTATGAGTTTAACTGGAATCGGCGTATTGCTAATCGGAATCGCATTTATTATTTTATCCATTTATATTGCAAAAGTGTTAAACAATACTGCTGGCATTTTAAAAGGGGTCAGCGAAACAATTGAAAAATTGCCTGATCAGATTGATGATGTGTTACTTGAGACAGAGAATTTAATAAAGAATTCGAACGAAACACTCTCTGATGTGAATGAAAAAATTAGTACACTAACACCTTTCTTTCATATTGCGGGGGATGTAGGAGAGTCAACTCGAAAGATTGCCTCTTCCATCAATGATTTATCATCTACTTTAAAAAATAAAACAGTAGCCGTAGATCCCGAAACAAAATCGAAACGATTGGGCGGCATTTATGGAACGGTCGCTTTAGGATATTATGCAGCTAATAAAAGGAAAGAGCTTAAGGAAAGCGGGAAAATTGTACGTCCTGCAAAATTATATGCAACCGGGAAGCAGCGTGCTTTTGATATTGAACGAATGAAGGCCGAAGCAAAACAGTCTGCAAGAGAAGGCAAGTATTTGATAAAAGATAAGGAATGATAAAATGCCTGCAAAATGTAATTATTCATTTTGCAGGCATTTTTTGGTCGATCAATGGTTTTAAGTGCATCTATACAATTTACTTTGTTTTTAAAAAAAGACGATCAACGACTCTATAATAATCGCAGATCGTCTTGTTTTATTTCTTCGTTTTGGCCTTCAAATCATTCCTTCGTTCATTGATGAAGTATAGGAAAGAAAGGATACCGAACAGTCCTTCATATTTTTCACGTTTTGTAAAATCGGATGCTTCTGTTGAAGCCGTTTGCAATAAATTAGCTTTTTCAAGTGCGGACTTTGTTATCTTCCGGGTTGCTTCGCCTGTATCGCCGATGACATGGAAGAAGGGAGTTAACTCATGAACTTGCTCATTTACATTTTTTAATGTTGAATTACTCGTTTGCATAATTTCTGTCGTTTGTTTTGTTATTTCCGTTAGTGTATTTGGTAATTCATCGGTCGTTTTTTTTATGCCTTCCAATACACCAGCAAGTTTATTGATCGGTTTTATTAATACTCCTACTAAAATGGCAAATGCGATGCCAATAATTATGACTCCAATCCCAAGCCAATCCATATTCGTTCACCTCTTTACTTTTTGATTTTTGAAGGTGGTGGGAGCTGAGCTTGTGTTTCAGCAACAATATCATGCTTCTGTTTTTCTCTCTTAAATTTGAAATAAATGCTTGTTGCGGTTTCGGTTAGTGCATTCAACTTCTCCATTAAATCCTTTGTTTTTGGATCAGGTTTTGCAATGTTGTTGGCAATTCCTTCAAACGATTTATGTAAATGGTGAGCGGATGCATGAATATTATTTGCCGATTGTGAAATACCTTCCAATGAATTGATTTTGTTTTCTACATTGTCCGCAATCCGATTTGTCTTGTCCATCAACTGCTCCGATTGATCAGTGATGTTTGATAGTTTGGATTCCATCCGTTTAACCGTAGTTGAGATTTCGTTCATCGCTACTTTCGCGCTCTTCATCGTCATAACAAAATAAATGGCAATAAGCGCAATGGAAATTGCTGCGATAGCGGCACTCACATATAGAAGGATTTCCATTTCGTCCACTCCAATCTGCTTGCATTTTCATTTATCTATTTTGTACCACTATTAGCCGTCCTATAAACCGGCAATCAGTCTCCATTTTATATCCTTCCATATTGCCTTACTTTAGTCAAAACATAAATACTCTGCATTAAATGGAATAAAAAAGAAGAGCTACAATCATAAAGAACATAATTGGTAAACCTGATATGAAGAAAAAATTAGGCTTCACAGAAACTGCTTCAGAAGGAGGTCGCATATTAACGATCTCTTTTTTGACATTGTCTGCTGAAAGAACCTTTTTCATACTGTTCGTGAAAAAATCGAAAAATCCAGAACGCACTATTAAAATGGCCCCGCCAATGAATAAATAGAATACTCCGAAGTAAAATGAGTAATTAATATATTCTAATAGAGTGAGATTTTTTGTGATAAGAAAAATAAGTGCAACAATTAATAATTGATTTATAATAATGTTATAGATCAGTTTTTTCATAATTTTCCCCTCCTTGCCTTTTAGTTTTTAACAGATGAATTATGTAATGACAATAATAGTTGAATTTATTAGTTAGCGCAATCATCTATTGATTAATCAATGTTCTTATGTGAAACTGACTGTTTTTACGATACCTTGAAAACTTTTATTATTATGTGATTAACGAAAAAAACTAAAAAAATAGTTTGACTTCATATGTTTTGAATGTATAATAAAAAGTGATAATTCTTCAGACAATTCAAAAGGAGGTCTATGATTTGAAGAAAAGAAATTTGCTGTTGCTTTTGGCAATGTCATTAGTGCTCAGCGTATTCCTTGCCGCTTGTGGAAACAAAGAGAAAGAAGAAGGCACGGAAAAACCTGCTGATAAAGGTGACGACCAAGCAACTGAACAAAGTAAAGAAGAAGAATCCGGCGAACCGGATGCAGAACAAGTACTTAACTTGATCGAAAGTGCAGCGATTCCTTCAGTTGACTCCGCAATCGTGGAAGATGCAGTTGGTTTCAACGTACTTAACAACGTAAATGAAGGTTTGTACCGCCTAAATCTTGACAACGTTGCTGAACCGGCAATGGCGGCAGAAGAAGCGGAAGTAAGTGAAGATGGTTTAACTTACACTTTCAAACTACGTGACGCAAAATGGTCTGATGGATCAGAAGTTACAGCACATGATTTCGTATTTGCATGGCAACGTGCAATTGATCCAGCTACTGGTTCACCATATGGTCCGTTCATGATGTCTGGAGTTATCAAAAATGCAACTGCGATCAGTGAAGAGAAAATGGACAAGTCGGAATTAGGCGTTGTTGCTGAAGACGACAAAACATTAGTCGTAACACTGGAACGTCCTGTTCCATACTTCTTATCGCTTATGTCTTTCGGAACATTCTATCCACAAAAGGAAGAATTCGTAACTGAAAAAGGCGATGCGTACGCTACAAACTCGGATAACCTGTTATATAACGGGCCATTCATCCTAACTGAGTGGGACGGCACAGGCGATAGCTGGGTTTACAAGAAAAACGAACATTATTGGGATGCAGAAAACGTTAAACTTGACACAATCAACGTAGACGTTGTTAAAGACTCTGCAACAGCTGTAAAACTTTACAATGACGGCAAGAAAGACCGTGCCGGAGTATCAGGCGACTTGGCTCTTCAATATGCTTCACATGAAGAAGCAGTACATCAGCCTGAAACATCTGTTTTCTATTTCAAGTTTAACCAAGAAAGAAATGGAGAAAAAACTCCACTTGCAAACGTTAACATCCGTAAGGCAATTGCAAAGGCTTTCGAAAAAAATGACTTAGCTGAAGTAGTTCTTGCAAACGGTTCCGAGCCTGCGAACTTCCTTGTACCAAAAGATTTCGCATACGATGAAAACGGAACTGACTTCCGTGAAATTAGCGGGGAGCACTTAGTATACGACGCTGAAGAAGCGAAAGAATACTGGCAAAAAGGTTTAGAAGAGTTAGGTGTAACTGAATTGGAGCTTGAAATCCTTGGCGGGGACACTGAATTATCTAAAAAAATGGACGAATATTTCAAATCACAACTTGAAGGAAATCTTGAAGGTTTGACAATCAAGTTGAAAGAAGTTCCATTCGCTGTACGTTTAGAGCTTGATGGAAATCAAGACTACGACATCCAAGTTTCCGGTTGGGGCCCTGACTTCCAAGACCCTATTTCATTCATGGATCTTTTCGTGACTGACGGAACGAACAACTTAATGTCATATTCAAACCCTGAATATGATGCCTTGATCGAATCAACTAAAAATGAGCTTGCTTTAGATCCTGCAGCTCGTTACGAAGCATTCGCAAAAGCTGAAAAAATCCTATTGGAAGAAGATGCTGCAATCGCACCTATCTACCAACGCGGGTTGATCCAGCTTCACAAGCCTTATTTCAAAGGTCTTGCTGTTCACCCATTCGGAGCTGACTACAGCTATAAATGGGCATACATCTCAGGTAAAGAGTAAGTTACCTATTAGTTAAATAGATAGAGAGTATATGGATATACAAAGCCCATATACTCTCTTTTTAGTAAAAGGGAATTAAGCGAAAGTTTGTAAGTGTTTACATTTTGAAAAGAAATTGATAATTATCAATTTGACATAAATCAAACGATCGTATTTTGGAGGTGCAATGTGGTTAAGTATATTGGAAAACGGCTCGCCTATATGTTCCTAACGATGTTCTTAATTGCGACTGCAACGTTTTTCTTAATGCAGACGCTGCCAGGTTCACCGATCGCTTCTTATAACAAACTGAACGAAACTCAACGAGCGATCGTCGAAAAGAAATATGGCATTGACAAACCGAAACCGGTTCAATACGCCATTTATATGAAAAACTTAGCAAAAGGGGATTTGGGAACTTCCTTTGTTTTCAAAGGGAAGAGCGTGAATGACCTATTAGCATCAAGGGTGAAACCTTCTTTCATATTAGGTGCACAGGCGATGGTGTTTGGAACGATTGTAGGAATTCTGTTAGGTATGCTCGCCGCCTTAAGGCAAAATACAATATGGGATTATGGAAGTACATTTATAGCAATATTAGGTGTTTCGATACCGTCCTTTGTGTTTGCGTCATTATTGCAATATTGGGTCGCTTCTCAATGGCACTTATTGCCTGTAGGTCTTTGGGATGATGGATGGAAATCAAGTATACTTCCTTCGTTAGCCTTAGCAATGGGACCACTTGCTTTATCTGCCCGTTTTATCCGTACAGAAATGATTGAAGTATTAAGTTCTGATTATATAACGCTGGCAAAGGCAAAAGGTGCAAGCGGTTTTGAAATAGCATTCAAACATGCTTTTCGTAATGCGCTAATTCCTCTTATTACAGTATTAGGGCCGCAAGCAGCCGGTATTGTTACTGGTTCCCTTGTTGTAGAACAGATCTTTGCAATTCCGGGAATTGGAGAGCAGTTCGTATCCTCTATTATGACGAATGACTTTGCTACGATTATGGGTACGACACTATTCTTTTCTGCATTGTTGATTCTGATCATCTTCATTGTAGACCTATTATACGGAATTATTGATCCGCGAATTCGTTTGTCTGGAGGTAAAGGCTAATGCGAAAAGAAGAACTTCAACAATTGCCGCCGGAAAAATTCGAGCGCATTACAGTCGATAGTAGCAATGCCGAACGCATTTCCAAGCCGAGTTTAAGCTTTTGGCAAGATGCTTGGCTCAGACTTCGAAAAAACAAAGCGGCTATAATCAGTATGGTTGTATTGGTCCTTATGATTATTATGGCTTTGGTAGGTCCACATTTAAATGGTCATGACGGTGATGAGCAAATTTTGCGTCACGCGAACTTGCCTCCAAAAATCCCTGGGCTTGAAAAGTTAGGGATATTTGATGGAACAGGTAAATTAGGTGGAGAAACAGTCAACTTATATGAAGTGAAAAAAGTAGATGAATATTACTGGTTCGGTACTGACGGACTTGGTCGCGACCTGTTTACCCGCCTTTGGGAAGGAACGCAAATTTCCTTATTAATTGCATTTGTAGCTGCGGCGATTGACGTGGTTATCGGAGTCCTATATGGAGGCATATCAGGATATTTTGGTGGACGTGTAGACGATGTTATGCAACGTATTGTCGAAATTTTAATTGGAATTCCAACACTGATTATTGTCATCTTGATGCTTTTAATTATGGAACCGGGGTTAACCGCCATCATCATCGCGATTTCCTTGACCGGTTGGATCGGCATGTCACGTATCGTGCGTGCTCAAATACTGAAATATAGAGGTCAGGAATTCGTATTAGCTTCGCGTACGTTAGGTGCAAGTGACAAGAGGATTATCGGTAAGCATTTATTGCCGAATATTATGGGAATTATCATCATTAATACGATGTTCACGATTCCGAGCGCGATATTCTTTGAAGCATTCTTAAGCTTCATCGGATTAGGTCTTCAACCACCTGCTGCTTCATTAGGTACGTTGATTAATGATGGTTATAAAGTTATGGAACACCAACCGTATTTCTTAATGTTCCCAGCTTTAGTAATTAGTATTTTGATGATTGCATTCAACTTAATCGGTGACGGACTGCGCGACGCGTTTGATCCAAAGATGAAAGATTGATAGGGGGAAAGCGACATGGAAAAAATATTGCAAGTGAATGACTTAGAGCTTTCCTTCCATACATTTGCCGGTGAAGTGAAAGCAATCCGAGGTGTGAATTTTGATTTAATTAGAGGGGAGACGCTCGCTATCGTTGGTGAATCCGGATCCGGAAAATCGGTTACGACAAAAGCGATTATGCGCCTCCTTCCTGAATCAAGCTCAGAATTTAAGAACGGACAGATTTTATTTAATGGAAAAGATTTAACAAAATTAACGGATCGTGAAATGCAAAAAATTCGTGGGAAAGACATTTCGATGATTTTCCAAGATCCGATGACTTCGTTGAATCCAACGATGACAATTGGTAAGCAAATTATTGAGCCGATTTTAAAACACCAAAAAGTAAGTAAAGCGAAGGCAAAGGAAGTTGCTATTGATTTATTGCGAATGGTTGGCATACCGAACCCGGAAAAACGATTTAAAATGTATCCTCACCAATTTTCTGGCGGTCAGCGTCAACGTATCGTTATTGCAATTGCACTTGCATGTAATCCAAAAATCCTAATTGCCGATGAGCCGACAACCGCTTTGGACGTTACAATTCAAGCTCAAATTCTTGAATTGATGAAGGATATTCAAAATAAAGTAGATACGTCCATTATTTTTATCACGCATGATTTGGGAGTAGTGGCGAATGTTGCCGATCGTGTTGCAGTTATGTATGGCGGTAAAATTGTAGAGGTAGGAACAGTAGATGAAATTTTCTACAATCCTCAGCATCCATATACTTGGGGACTATTAAGCTCAATGCCTTCTATGGATTTGGAAGAAGAGAAGCTATATGCAATCCCTGGTACTCCTCCAGATCTATTGAATCCTCCAAAAGGGGATGCATTCGCATTGCGTAGTGAGTATGCACTTCAAATTGATTTAGAAGAATCACCACCAATGTTCAAAGTGAGCGATACACATTATGCAGCCACTTGGCTTCTTCATCCGAACGCACCGCAAGTAGAGCCGCCATTAGCGATCATTGAACGGATGAAAACATTTCCAGGAAGCAAATATTATGAAAAAGCGACAGGGGGTGAGGCGTGATGGCTGAAAAATTATTAGAAGTTAAAAATTTGAAGCAATACTTCAATGAAGGAAAGCCTTCAGAAGTTCGAGCGATCGATGATATTAGTTTTGACATTTATCGAGGGGAAACATTTGGTTTAGTTGGTGAATCCGGTTGTGGTAAATCGACTACAGGACGTACGATCATCCGCCTGTATGATGCGACAGACGGCGAAGTTTTATATGATGGCGTTAGTGTCCACGGTAAAAAGTCTTCTCAAGAAATGAAATCTCTGAATCAGCGGATGCAAATGATTTTCCAAGATCCATATGCATCATTGAACCCTCGTATGAAAGTGTTAGATATTATTGCGGAAGGGTTAGATATACACGGTCTTGCCAAAACACAGCAAGAGCGCAAGGAAAAAGTTGTTGATCTCCTTGAAACAGTTGGTTTAAACCCAGAGCATGCAGATCGGTATCCGCATGAATTCTCTGGTGGTCAGCGCCAACGTATTGGTATTGCACGAGCGTTAGCGGTCAATCCTGAATTTATCATTGCAGATGAGCCGATTTCAGCGTTGGATGTATCCATTCAAGCGCAAGTTGTCAACTTATTGAAAGAACTGCAAAAAGAAAAAGGGCTAACATATTTATTCATCGCACATGACTTGTCGATGGTAAAATATATTTCTGATCGGATCGGCGTTATGTATTTTGGGAAGCTTGTTGAATTGGCGCCCGCGGAGGATTTATATAAGAACCCGCTACACCCGTATACAAAATCTCTTTTATCGGCAATCCCTCTTCCGGACCCGAGATATGAAAGATCTCGTGTACGGAAACCGTATAATCCAGCAGACCATAATTACGCAGCTGACGAAAAATTATCATTCCGGGAAGTGACACCAGGTCATTTTGTCCTCTGTTCCGATAAAGAATTTGCAGAAATGAAAAATTCAATACAATAATGAAAACCGCCTTTTGACATCTATTTAGATGTGTAAGGCGGTTTTATTATGCCCTGTATTACGGATGTTTCTTCGTTCGAATTTTAGTGTTAAGTAGTAAGACGATGGGGATGTGTATATACATTAAATGAATTCCCTCGTATAAATCCTACAGTCGTAATGCCTAACTGTTCCGCTAATTTTAGCGCTAATTCAGTAGGGGCTGATTTGGACAGTACGATTTCGCAGCCAATTTTTGAAACCTTTAACAAGATTTCCGATGAAATTCTTCCGCTAAACACAATGATTTTATCGGAAACAGCAATTGAATGCTTTAAGCAATGTCCGTAAATTTTATCGAGCGCATTATGTCTTCCGATATCCGTTCGAGACAAAATAATTTGTTCAGGGGTACAGAGAGCTGCATTATGGACTCCACCAGTTTCTTGAAACATTTTTGCGGACTCATCCAATTGCTTCATAAGCGAAAAGCATTGGTCTGGATTTAGTTTGACATTGATCTCTGTCATCGTTTTTGCAGTTAACGCATCATGAGCAAAAACGAATCCTTGCCTGCTCATGCCGCAGCATGAAGCAATATATCTTTTGTTCAACATTTTTTCATAGTACGGGAAATATTGATCTGTTGAAATATGAATAACTCCTAAGTCCTCTTGCAGTGAAATTTCTTTGATCGACTCATATTTAGGGATGACACCTTCCGAAGCTAAAAAGCCGATGACCATTTCTTCAATGTGCTCCGGAGTGCATACAATCGTCATAAATTCCTTGCCGTTAATACGGATTGTAATGGGGTGCTCATCTGCTACGACATCTATTTGTTCAACCATTTTCCCATGCTTATATTTATAAATCGTTCGGTTATGAATAGGGTACATTCATCGATTCGCCCTCTTTCATCATTTTCAATATTTCATAAAAACATTGAGTAATCAGTATGTATCTACTATACTACGAATAAGGATGTAATAGATGAACAGATTTTTATCAATCCTATCAAATTGTAAATAATACAATGATGGCAATGTAGAAAAACATGTAGCCGGACGACTTCAAAATGCAATTCTACTTGCCGAATGGCAGTTTTTTATTGTGTTTTTTGAATAGAAGGGGAGGGATTGCATGACCATCCGTATTAATGGCGCAACTTATCCTTTCATTGAAGGGATGACGATTTTGCAAGTGATGAATGATCAACAGGTTGAACATCCTCAAATTTGTTATTTGCCGGAAGTCGATCCGATTGAGACGTGTGACACATGCATTGTAGAAGTGAATGGGAAACTGATGCGTGCCTGCTCGACGAAAGCGGAAAATGGCATGCAAGTTCATACGGCATCTTTCCGTGCTAAGGAAGCGCAAACGGAAGCGATGGATCGGATTTTGGAAAATCATCTGCTCTATTGTACAGTGTGTGATAATAATAACGGGAACTGTAAAATACATAACACAGTTGACATGATGGGGATTGAAGAGCAGAAATATCCTTATGAGCCGAAGTGTTCAAAAGATGCTGTTGATTTGACGAATCCATTTTACCGCTATGACCCAAATCAATGCATCGCTTGCGGCCAATGTGTTGAGGTTTGTCAAAACTTGCAAGTAAATGAAACGTTAAGCATTGATTGGGAAAGGGATCGGCCAATTGTTTTATGGGATGGTGGTGCGAAAATCAATGACTCGTCTTGTGTAAGTTGCGGTCATTGTGTAACCGTATGTCCTTGTAATGCGCTTATGGAAAAATCGATGTTAGGCGAAGCGGGTTTCATGACGAATATGAAAGATGAAATTTTGTCACCCATGATCGATTTGGTTAAGGAAGTAGAACCAGGCTATAGCGGCATAATGGCAATTTCGGATGCAGAGGCGGCAATGCGAGATACAAGAACGAAGAAAACGAAAACCGTCTGCACATTTTGCGGTGTAGGATGTTCTTTTGAAGTATGGACAAAAGATCGGAAAATTCTTAAAATCCAGCCTGTATCAGAGGCTCCTGTCAATGCAATATCGACTTGTGTAAAAGGGAAATTCGGCTGGGATTTTGTAAATAGCGATCAACGATTGACAACGCCACTCATTCGGAAAGGGGATGCTTTTGAAGAGGCGACATGGGAAGAAGCGTTGGACCTTGTAGCAAATAATTTAGGCAAGCTGCATAAGAAGCATGGTAAAGATAGTGTTGGTTTTATTTCTTCATCAAAGATTACAAATGAAGAAAATTATTTAATGCAGAAATTGTCTAGGCAAGTGTTTGAAACGAACAATGTCGATAATTGTTCCCGCTACTGCCAATCGCCAGCGACGGATGGATTGTTTAGGACGGTCGGCATGGGCGGAGATGCGGGAACGATTAAAGATATTGCACAAGCTGGCCTCGTAATAATTGTCGGCGCGAATCCTGCAGAAGGTCACCCTGTTCTTGCGACTCGAGTAAAGCGAGCTCATAAGCTACATGGTCAAAAATTAGTCGTTGCAGATTTGAGAAAGCATGAGATGGCAGAGCGAGCAGATATTTTTATTAGTCCGAAGCAAGGTACCGACCAAGTTTGGTTAATGGCGGTTACAAAATATTTAATTGATTCCGGTTGGCATGATGAATCGTTTATTCGCGAAAACGTTCTTCATTTTGAAGAATTCAAAGAAGTATTGAAAACGTATACACTTAGTTTTGCAGAACATATAACAGGCATCCCGAAAGAACAGCTTATTAATGTTGCTGAAATGATTCGAGACGCTGATGGAACATGCATTCTTTGGGGGATGGGCGTCACTCAAAATACGGGTGGATCGGACACTTCAGCCGCTATTTCCAACTTATTATTAGCAACAGGAAATTATCGGAGACCAGGTGCAGGAGCATATCCTCTACGCGGCCATAATAATGTCCAAGGGGCATGCGATATGGGTACGCTGCCTGGTTGGCTGCCGGGCTATCAGCATGTGACGGATGATGCAGCAAGGGGAAAATTTGAGCGGGCATACGGTGTGACAATTGACGGTAAGCCTGGTATGGATAATATTCAAATGTTGCAAGCGGTTGATGAAGGAACGATGAAAGGAATGTATATCGTCGGGGAAGATATGGCGTTAGTCGATTCTAATTCGAATCACGTTCACGATCTGTTAAGCAAGTTAGATTTTTTGGTCGTTCAAGACATCTTTTTTTCAAGGACAGCTCGCTATGCGGACGTCATTTTGCCTGCTGTTCCTTCATTGGAGAAAGAGGGAACGTTTACGAATACAGAGCGGAGAGTGCAAAGGCTCTTTCAGGCACTTCCCGAATTAGGTGAAGCAAAAGCAGATTGGTGGATTATTCAGGAAATCGCTCGACGATTGGGAGCTGATTGGAATTATGCACACCCAAGTGAAATTTTTGCGGAAATGGCAAGCCTTTCTCCATTGTTTAGCAAAGCTGATTATAAGCAATTGGAAGGCTACGGTAGCTTCTTCTGGGGAAGTTTGACAGGTAAAAGTACACCATTGCTCTATGAAAATGGATTCAACTTCCCGGATGGCAAAGCGAGATTTGCTTTATCTGACTGGGTTGAGCCAGTAGCGTATCCCAAGGAATACGATTTGCATATTAACAATGGCCGATTGTTAGAGCATTTTCATGAAGGAAACCTAACAAATAAATCAGACGGCATACAAAAGAAAGTTCCCGAAATTTTTGTCGAAGTATCACCAGAGCTTGCGAAAGAACGCGGAGTAATTAGCGGGTCGATTGTGCGTCTCGTCTCTCCTCATGGCGCATTGCGACTTCCAGTATTAGTGACCGATCGAGTAAAAGGCAATGAATTATTTTTACCGATGAATTCAGTAAAGAAGGAATCAGCTATTAATTTTCTTACTGGAACAGCGGTTGATCAGCGTACAAATACACCTGCTTTCAAGCAAACAAAAGTGCGCATGGAAGTACTTCGGAAGGATGGGGAAAACCCATTGCCAGCTTCCAACCCACGCAACAAAAAGCGCTATCCGCAAAATGGCGTTGAAGTAGAACGGAAATGGGCAAGGGAAGACTATGTAAGCCTGACTGATACAGTGGAGAAAGGGTGATCTGATGGCTTCGCCAATTACGTCTATTCATCGAAAAAAATTATCGGAAACTGAACTACAGCAAAAGAAAATTGAAGAATTACAATCATTAATTGCCGAACAGCAAGATTCATTGCAAAAAATGATCGAGATTGCTTCCGAGCTAAATGATGCAGGCGTTTTAGATGCAGTGACGGCAATGATAAAAGCGAGAGAAAAGCTTGCGAAAATTGCTGTCACACAAGCATCTCGAGAGCCAGTGACAAATTTGATGAACCATTTGTTGAATGCGGTGGCAACTTTATCATCGATCGATCCAGCTGCGACAGAAAAATTAACTAAAGCAATGAAAAATGGGATTGAGGAAGCAGAATTGTATCGTGGCAATGATGACCGTGTTAGCATTCTCCAAGTAATGACTGCACTTAATGATCCAGAAGTAAATCAAGCGGTGAAATACGGAATGGATTTTTTGAAAGGAATGGGAAAAGAGCTAAATAGGAATTAAAGACTATGGAACTTTATCCCTAATCACTTTGATAGCAATGGTATTTTATGGAATATCCTTCATCCGTTTGAGTTAAAAATAGAACTATGGGAAACTATCTGCCTCGCATCCCGTATGTTACATAGGAAATAAATTTCCTATGTACATAATGAGAGGATGAAAGTGAAATGCAGGAAATAATGGAACAAGTTGAGCGGGAGCCTGAAAAAATGAATATATGGCTGTCGATTTGGTATCAACCAAGAAAAACGGTTCGCTACGCAATCGAGCATAAAAACTTGGGGTTGGCGATGATATTAGTTTCGATTGCAGGAATCATTCAGTTGTTGGATCAATCATCAGCCAAAAGCTTAGGTGAAAGTTTACCTGTAGTTGCCATAATTGTTATGTCCATCATCGGTGGGCCAATTATCGGATTAATTGGTTGGCTCATTGGATCCGGGCTGAATTATTTAGTCGGACGAATGTTTGGCGGGAAAGGAACCTACGCAGAACTCCGAATGGCCTTTGGAATTTCAAGCATTATTTTAGTGTGGGGTGGGCTTGTATGGATTCCTGATTTGATTATTTTAGGGAAAGATGTATTTACAGATCAATTTTATTTTTCTTCTTTGCAGTATGCATGGTTATTTCTTTCCTTACTATTAAATGTAGCGATTGGAGTTTGGGCGTTTATCGCAAATGTTTTTGCTGTCGCGGAGGCTCATCGTTTTTCAGCGTGGAAGGGATTGTTAACAGTTCTTATTCCCGTGATCATTATAATGACAATAACTTTAATTGTTGTATTTAGTGTAATGCTTATTTAAAATGTACAATCCGGATTGTGAATAGTGCAATCCGGATTTTGAAATGGATGGGGACTATATTGGAATTTTTTATTCAAAAGATATTTATCGGTAAACCGAAAACAATTGTAGAGATTGATGAAGTAAACCAGAAGCGGAAAGAATGGAAGAGCGGTATTTTCAAAGAAGAGTGGGATCGTCCAATTTTTGTCGGAAAAAATAATTTGGATGGCGACGGTCAAGCGGACTTGAAAAATCATGGAGGTCCAGAAAAAGCGATATTTTGTTATCCCCATGAACATTATCAATTCTTTCAAATGAAAGAGATGGGCCCAGGTGGTATGGGCGAGAATTTTTCAACTGTTAATATGACAGAAGATTGTGTGGCAATAGGGGATACGTTTAAAATTGGAGAAGCCATTATACAAGTCTCTCAGCCTAGACAACCTTGTTGGAAACCAGCTCGCCGCTTTCAAAAGAAAGATCTATCGTTAATGATTCAGGACTCGGGGAGGACGGGGTGGTATTTCCGAGTGTTACAAGAAGGGACTATAGAGAAAGGACAACAATTAATTGTTTTGGATCGGCCTGCGGCACATTGGACGATTGCGGAATGCAATGAACTGATGCATAAACGCAAGGATGATCTTCAACAAGCAGCTGCACTTGCGGAATGTGAATACTTATCCGTAAATTGGAAAAATACATTAAGGAAGCGACTGTCAGGAATACAGTCAGATAGTCGAAAGAGGTTATACGGAACTGAATAAAACAAAAAGGGATGTTCAGGCTATGGTTAAACCTGAATATCCCTTTTTATTACTGTTTCTCTTCATTTTGCTGATGGATTTCCTGCGATTTTTGATACGCTAATATCATCGCTTTTTTATAATGAGAAAGCTCGTAAAACTCATGTGCTGTTTCTTCGTACCTTTTATTCACTTTCCGGATTTCATTGCGCTTCGTAATCCTTTTTTCCACTTCATCCATTGAAGAGCCCTCCTGTTCCTATCATTGATCGTCCTTAACGAACTTACCGTAATCTGGAACTGCGATCGACTTGAAATTATTTTTTAGTTCCGTTAAATTTTCTTTTAACCATTCTCCGGATACAGGAACGCCATGTCCGGTTATCGCGACAGCTGGATCCATCGCTTCTAATATGTTGACAGAGGACTCAGAAGCTTCCCAGTCAGGGGTTAAATAACGAGGTGGGCCGCTAATTTCCTTTTCTTGCGTAAATACTTTGTATAGGCTTTCTTGCTTTACGGTCACAAAAGCATCCCCTGCGATGAGTGCGTGGTCCTCGTTGCGGAATAGGGAAACATGGCCTTCAGAATGTCCAGGTGTATGAATCCATTTCCAATTCGGCATGAATGGTACGGTGTGATCGATAGGCAGCGGCTGAATGTATTCAGAAATGTCAATACTCTCATGTGGAAACGCGAATGACATTTTGGAAACCATACCACCTTCTACAGTCGTATCTGGCTCTGGATAATTCTTCTTTCCTGTTAAGTATGGCAATTCCAATTCATGAGCATAGACAGGTACATCCCATACTTCTAAAAGTTCAATAATGCCGCCTATATGATCAAAATGTCCATGGGTCAATATGATGGCTTTCGGTGGATTGTTTTTACCGAATCTTTTTTCTGCTTCTTCCTTGATTTTTCCTCCAGATGTAGGCATTCCAGCATCAATCAAAACCCAGTCATTGCCTTCACCTGCTATACCATAAAAAATAACATTCACGATTTGAATCGTGTAACAATAAAGATCAGGAGTCACTTCGATCCCGATACCGCTCCCAACCGATGTGACAGGCTGGAATCTTTCAGTTGAAGAACTGTTTTCCATTAATATCTCCTCCAAAACCGTATTTCTTTCCCTATACCCATTATTTAAAATGTGTTCACTTTACTATGTGTTCGATATGGAAGATTATACTTGTTCAATGAAACAAAGGTATTGCTCTTCAAGCGGAGGTTCATTATAATGGAAAAGTACTTTATTTATTGTCTCAGTAGCTCAGGGGATAGAGCAACAGCCTCCTAAGCTGTGGGTCGCAGGTTCGATTCCTGCCTGGGACGTTATGAGGGTAATATTAAGGATTTTATAAAAACTATAAAAGCCTTGCAAACGTTGTAGCCATGTGTTTGTGAGGCTTTTTCGATTTCTTGAAGAGGGCGATAGAAAACGTATAAAAAAGATTGGTTACTACACAAACGCTACACATTTTACAAAGCAATTGATTGAATATCCCTCATAATTTGTACTGATTTTTCTTCTTCCTCTTTCCTCATTTCTTTTAGTACATGCGAATAATGTTTAAGGGTAGTTTCTATATCAGTGTGACCTGCCCGTTCAGAGACGAATTGCACCGAAACACCTTTATACAATAAAACTGAAATATGAGTATGACGTAATCCATGAATTGATATTGGTTCGATATTTAAACTTTCCAATGTTTTTTTAAGTAACTTGTTGGTAGCTTCATTAGTCAATGTCTTGTTTTGAGACTTCGGGTTGTAAAAGACAGTACCGTATATATTTGTTGGTAGGGTTTTAAAAAGTTCTTTAAATAAGCCCATTGTTACTTCATCAATTTTAACATCCCTTGCAGATTTAGTGGTTTTAAGCGGTGCAAACCCTGTTCCTTCTTTATAGTCCCAAGCCTGTCTTACTTTAATAATACTGTTCCTAAAATCAAAATCTGAGCGTTTTAAACCACATAATTCGCCAAAACGAAGACCACTTACTGCAGCGAGTAATAATAAATAATATCCCAAACTTCTATTCAATCTTCTTTTTAACTCTGCAATTAATTCAATACTTTCTTCATAATTCAGATGGCGTTCTTCAGATGTTTTTGAAATAACTTTGCTGTTGAATTCTACTCCCCGAGTGAAATCTGATCTAATTCTCTCTTCATCAATTGCATCTTTAACGCACGCTCTAACATGGGAATTTAGTTTCCTAATAGTTGCGTATGCATGAGTTTCGCCATATTCATTTAAAAAAAGTTGATATTGTCTTTTTTTAATGTCTTGCATCTTTTCTTGTTTAAAGAATTCGCGTACAGTATTAACGCTGTCCATATAACGTTTATAAGTAGGCTTTGCTCTTGGTGTTTTTGTGTCTTTTACCCATTGCTCAAAGTAGTCAGCGAATACATCTTTTGATATAACAGGAGACACACCTCGTGCTAATTCACCCTCAATGATATCTGCTGCTTTTTTAGCTTCTCCTTTTGTTCGGAATCCCCCTTTACGAATAGGATCATATTTCCCGTTTGTGTAACGGCTAATAGTGTATTGCCATGTCTTACCTCTTTGTTGGAAAGATGCCATTAAAACTGCTCCTTTCAGAACTTACGTTCCCTATTTTGAGTAAAATTTTTTAGCTCTTCGAATATACAATGGATCAAAAAAAACCTCATATCCTTTGTGAATAATAGAAATGCCATAACGAGAAGAATAATGTTCTATCGATGTTTTTAAATACTTAGGCGTAACTTCTAAATACGTGCATACTTCATCAATTGTTCTGTGGCCCAATTCATGGCACTCTATTAATTTATCTATGGACACTACTTTTTCATACCCCCATCTTCTTGCAACTAATTCTAATTTCCAATTCCTTATATCATTGATATTTGTAATGTCTCCATATGTGGTTTCATAATGTCCAATTTCTTCGGCCAATATCCCATGCTTTTCGTATCTGCATCTACGTTTGTCTAAATGAATTTCATTTCCAAAATTTACACCTGCTAATCCTTTAGGTAATGTTACTTCTTTGATCGTTAATTGTGGGTATTGTAACATCAGTGCTTCGTATCTCATATGATCCACCTCATTTACGTTGTGACTTGATGAATTCGATGTATCGTTTAATATCCTCCATTTCTTCTTCGGTTAAATCATCATCGATATGAGCTGCAACTGTCTCGATTTCATTGTTGGGTTTAATGTTTAATAACCAGTCCAACGAAACATTAAAGTAATCTGCGTAAATTGATACATCGTCTATATCTGGTTTGGATTGTCCATTCTCCCATCGACTAATCGAGCTTTTACTAATTTTTGAATCATAGCGTTTTGCAAATTCAACGGCAAGTTGTTCCATTGACAACTTTTTATCGTTTCTAAGTTTTTTTATCTTGTCCGCAAAAGTAGCCATTTTTATTCCCCCTGAAAATTAGTTTCATTTAATATCTTAATTTTAGTTTAACTTATCTGTTCCAAAAATACAACAATAATTAAGTTCTTGTCCCGAAAGTGAAACTATTTGTTGACTTTTAATTTTGGTAGTGTAATATAAGACTTACCAACGTTCCAAAAACGGGACAAGGAGGTGAGCATTATGTCTAAAGGAAAAAAACCATTTTATAAATTGAAGGGTTACCTTGCTGAAAACGGTATTAAACAAAAGGAACTTGCAGAACGCATTGGTATGAGTGAGGTAAGCTTCTCACAAAAAATCAATCGATCGGGCAGCGTGTTTACAATAGATGAAGTTAAATTGATTTGTGAGACGTTGGGAATATCTGCTGATGATTTTTTTTTAACAATGTCGTTCCAAAAACGGGACACAACAGCGATTTAAAAAAATAATATGCACGGGAGAGGAATTATATGCAACAACTCAATGTCAATCTCTCTATTCCGATTCCAGCGGATCATGTAGTGGTCTCTAAAGTAGAACTGGAAGACTTACGCAAGCAAAAATTGTCCGGCGTTTATTGGACCATGAAAGATGTGGAGGAGAGAACTGGCAAAAAGTTTGAATGGATCAAGGAAAACATACTTTATCCTCCACATTTCAAAAAAATATTAGATGTCGAGCAAGGTGGGTTTGTGTATTATCCGAAAAAGTCGGGTGAGAAATGGAGTTTCTTAGCAATTGAAATGGCACGATTCCTTGATGAAAACTTTCACTTAATATTTGGAGGGAGGAAATAGCATGACCGAATGGGGCCTAATCGCAGTCTTTGGCATCCCAACAGCAATGTTACTCACTTGTGGACTTACAGTGTACTGGATGTCAATTAAACGGGAGTCGGATGTACAGAGGCCGCAAATGCATCAGCATACAATTCATTTCATTGCCGAACGTGAAAGGAGGATGAAAAGAAATGCTTAAACGGAGAATTACAACTCGCTACAGTCACCTTGGAGTTTACTTCTGGATCGAAGCAGAAGTTTACGAAGTCCCTTTGTTAGTCAGACCGGCAATCAATTGGACAGGCAAGTTGAGTCGGGCTATCAATCGTTTGTTGCCAATCGGCAATAGATGGCGCGGTGATGTTGGAGTGTACAACTAAAAGGAGGAATTGGAATGAAAACACTCAAGGTCTTGAGCGAAGAAATGAAAGGCAAGTTGTTGCAAATGTCAGTTGTGGAAGCTTATCAAGCGGGATTTGAAGCGGGGAAGTCCTCCACATCAGCAAGTGTGGAAGTCGCACAAGAAACAGTTGAGCATGAAGGCTTGGTGCTTTGTAAGGTTAATCGCAAAGTGTCACCGGACGTTTATGTAAGATTCCACAACACAAAATGTAATTCAAGACTCAAAGACGGCGTGATTTACGGGCCAGTTAAACGCACGATGACAATTGGTAATAATAATTACAACGTATTTAACAAACATCACAATCGAACACCTGACAACGTTGAAGTATTTGAAGTGGTCGGCTACGTGGACATGCTTCCAGAACCAGAGATTCCACTAACAGCAAACCAACAACGCGCCGAATTGATAAAGCGGGCGAGGGAGTTTGTGGAAAAGGAGTTTGAAAAGCATCAACGGACAATTTTTTTAGCAGGAAAAAATGAAGTTTTGTATGGTAATAAATTTGCAAAAGTGGATTTTGTAGTGAATGAAGAGAAAAGAACGATTGTAGCATTGGTGAAAGAATTTAATACGAAAAATATTCTTTCTAAAGGTATCGCCAAATGCATGCCGGGTGAAGTATTCAACGCTGACATCGGAAAAGCTATCGCCCTAGCAAGAGCATTAGAGATTGATATTCCGCAAGAGTTTTTGCAGGCAGCGCAGCCGACAGAGCCAGTATCGGGCATGAAGGTTTACGGAAATGAAGAAGATCCCGATGAGTATTACAACGTTAACAAGGTCTTCACTTTAACGACAAAACTCCTCAATGATTCATTTCATTATGAAGGTTGTTTTGATGACGGTGCTGGCGATTGGATTAGATTAGATCAGATTGGCGATATCATCGATGACACAAACGCCCAATACGAGGAGGCATCCTAATGATAAGCCTTAACGAAATAGCAGCATTGCTAAATAAGATAGATGCAATCCTTGATGAAGCAGACGGTGACATCCTAATGGTCGAT